>NZ_JBXASU010000006.1:0-36199 GCF_058809705.1 Cupriavidus sp. MPR-AND1C
AGCCAGGCTCAAGCCCGGTTCGCCCATGTTCATCCGCTCGACATTGAAGCGCTCCCTGACCATCACGACCACCCGGCGTGCCAGCGGCAAGCTCCGTATCGCTTCTTCCTCGCTCGTCCCGGGGAAATCGACCTCCGCGCTCCAGTTGCACCCCGTGTGGTCCGGCCGGTGCACGCACACGGCGTGCAGCTGGCAGCCCTGGCAGCCGGGTTGCGCATGCAGGCAATCGTTGAGCAGGCGCTTGAGTTCGGTCAGGGGCTTGGTCTGGCGATCCATGATGGACTCCGGTTGCGCACCGGCACCCGCGGCGGGCGGGGACGGGCGAGGCCGTGGTTCCGGCAATGGGGGCGGTGGAACAAAGGCCCTATCAGTTGATGGATTTGTCGGCCCGGCACCCAGGGCAAAGGCCGTATAGCACCAGCATGTGCTCGCGCAGCACGAAGGCATTGGCGCTTGCCACTTCGCGCTGGCGGATTTCGATGGCTTCGTCGCGGAATTCTTCCACGCGGCCGCAGGCCACGCAGATCAGGTGGTCGTGGTGGCCGCCTTCGTTGAGTTCGAACACCGCGTGATCGGCTTCGAAGCTGTGGCGCAACAGGATGTTGGCCTGCACCAGCTGGTTGAGCACGCGGTAGATCGTCGACAAGCCGGCGTCGACTTCCTGGGCCAGCAGGATGCGGTAGACGTCTTCGGCACTGAGGTGGCGCCGCAGGCTGGCACGGAAGACTTCCAGCACGCGAACGCGCGGCGACGTTGCCTTGAGTCCGGCACGCTTGAGGTCGATGGGTTCGGTACTGTCGGGAGGCATCAGCATGCTGCGGCTTGGCGCCCGCACGGGGCGCATCGATCGGAAATGAAGGTGTCCGGGCCGGCCGCGCCGTCACGCGCATTGGGCGGGCGTTCGCGATTCCAACCGTAGGCGTGCAGCGGGCGGCATCCTGAAAGGAAGGCCGCCCGCTGCTGCAAGCCGTGGCGCACGGCTTGCGGAATAAAAAAATGGCTTGGCTTGTCGGCCGAAGAGCCGATCGGGAAAGCGGGGTCTGGTTGCTTTCCCGATCCTCCGGCGACTGGCTACTGCCAAACGCTCCGCGGTACGGAGCGGTCCCCACAAAAGACGGTAATGGATGCCGCGTTGCGGCCTCTCAAAATTCTGGTTGCCGCGAACTTGCCGCTGGCCCTGCTGTGTTCTGGTGCCTGGCGCCGGGTTCGTCTTGCTTGCCTGCGTCAGTCAGTGAAGCCATCGTAAATGGGAATTAATCTCATTACAAGGAAAATTTTCAACTTATTTCGGAAGGGCTTCGCGGGCGGCGCGGCCGCCAGTTGCACACAAGCGTGGAAGGAAACACCGGGAGGGGACGCGGAAGAAGAAAACGTGCGCCGGGCAAGCGGGGAAAGTCCCCGGCGCACGCGAAGCGCGCAGTCAAGCGCGCGATGGCGGCGCCCGCCATGCCAAGCTTCGGGGCGCCGCTGGTTACTGCACTATGCGGATCTCAGGCGCCCGCCAGCCGGAACGTGCCAACGGCGCGGTGCAGCGCATCTGCCTGGTCTTCGAGGGAGGCGGCCGCGGCGGCTGCCTGCTCCACCAGCGCGGCGTTCTGCTGCGCCATCTGGTCCATCTGCGTCACGGCCTGGTTGACTTGCTCGATGCCGCCGGTCTGCTCTTCGGTGGCGGCGCGCATCTCTCCCATCAGGTCGGTCACGCGCTTGACCGCTTCCACGATCTCATCCATGGCTTGCCCGGCGGTCTCCACCAGCGCCGAGCCATCATCCACCCGTTGCGCGGAGTTGCCGATCAAGGCCTTGATCTCCTTTGCGGCGGTAGCGCTGCGCTGCGCCAGGCTGCGTACCTCGCCGGCCACCACAGCGAAGCCGCGGCCCTGGTCGCCCGCGCGGGCGGCTTCCACCGCGGCGTTGAGCGCCAGGATATTGGTCTGGAAAGCGATGCCTTCGATCACGCCGATGATGTCGACCACCTTGCCGGAGGCGGCCTTGATCTCGCCCATGGTGTTGACCACCTTGCCCACGATGACGCCGCCGCGCACCGCGATCTCCGATGCGCCCTCGGCCAGGCGGCTGGCCTGGCGCGCGTTGTCGGCGCTCTGGCGCACGGTGCCGGTGAGCTGCTCCATGCTGGCTGCGGTTTGCTCCAGCGACGCCGCTTGCTCTTCGCTGCGGCGCGACAGGTCAGCGTTGCCGGTGGCGATCTCCCTGGCCGCTCCGGCGATCGAATCCGCCGAGCCGCGGATGCTGCCGATGGCGCCGGTCAGGCGGGTTTGCATCTGCTGCATGGCGAACAACACGCTGTGGCTGTCGCCGGGAGCGGTGTGCACTTCGCTGGCCAGGTCGCCTTCCGCGATGCGCGCGGCGATGCGCGAAGTCAGCGCCGGCTCCCCGCCCAGCTGTTTATGCAGGCCGTTGGCGATGCGCACCACCACCACAGTCATCACCGTGCCGATGCCCAGCAGCAAGGCCAGCGACTTGAGCAGCGCCTGGCGGAACGCCGCGTCGATATCGTCCAGGTAGACCCCGGCGATGAAGTTCCAGTCCCACGGCTTGAAATTCGCCACGTAGCTCAGCTTGGGCTGCGGCGCCTCGGCGCCAGGCTTGGCCCACAGGTATTGCACGTAGCCCTGTCCCGGGCCCTTGCCGATCGCGGCAATATCGCGGAACAGATAAGTGCCCTTCGGGTCCTTGGTGTCTTCCATGTTCTTGCCGTTCATTTCCGGCTTGAACGGGTGCATCACCACGACCGCGTCGGAGCGCATCAGGGTGAAGTAGCCGTCCTCGCCAAAGCGGATGGCGCGCACGCGCTCCAGGGCCTGCTGCTTGGCCTCTTCCATCGGCAGCTTGCCGCTGCGCCCCAGTGCCTCGTACGACTGGACCATGGACAGCGCGGTTTCGGTGACGTGCGCCAGGTCGAGCTTTCTCTCCGCCAGGCGCAGCTCGCGCATCTGCCAGGCGTCCCATAGCGTCAGCCCGAGCAGGCAGACCCAGCTCAGCAGCAATGGCAACAGCAATTTTTTCCTCAGGCTCAGGTGCTCCAGCATTCTCTCCCCCCCCTTTTCTAAGTATCGATTTACGGCACTGCTGACGCGATATCGGCGGCACGGAGGACAAACTTGACGATCCCTCGCTAGGGGATTTCCCAGGTGCGGCAAGGCTTGCAGGGGAATCTGGCATTGACGTGCTTGCGGCTGCACAAATGATCTTCCTGCTGCGGATGACGCTGCACTTCAAGGGGCGTTCCGAGTGTGGCGCGTGTAATGGAACGTAATGCCCGATCGCCAGCGCAAGCATTGCGATTTCAAATGAGAACCATTATCCTTTCGCTTTATCTGCCTGGGACGTCACCTGGCATGGGGCGCGGCACCTCCGCGCGGACGCGGCAAGCTGACCAGTGAGGCACCGGAGAAGCAGCTTGCCGGGCGCCGGAAGATCAACAAACATGACTGAAACATCGCTAGGGGCAGGCCAGCAGCGCCGGGCCTTCTGGCTCAAACACCTGCATCAGTGGCACTGGATCAGTTCGGCAATGTGCCTGATCGGCATGCTGCTGTTTGCCGTCACCGGCTTTACGCTCAACCACGCTGGCCAGATCGAGGCTCGAGCACAAGTAGTCACGCGCACGGCGAGCGCGCCAGCCAGCCTCACGGCGGCCTTGCGCAGGGCCACGCACGCAGACAAGGGCCCGGTGCCAACGGCGCTGGCCGACTGGCTGTCGCAGGAACTCGATATCAACGCCCATGGCCGTGAAGCCGAGTGGCAGGCCAATGAGATCTATGTCGCATTGCCGCGCCCGGGTGGCGACGCCTGGGTCAGCGTGGCGCTGGACAGCGGCGAGGTGCAGTACGAGAAGACCACGCGCGGCTGGATCTCCTACCTGAACGACCTGCACAAGGGCCGCAACACCGGCCGCGCCTGGAGCCTGTTCCTGGATGTGTTCGCCGCGGCCTGCCTGATCTTCAGCGTGACCGGCTTGTTCCTGCTCAAGCTGCACGCCGGTGGCCGCATGGCGACCTGGCCGCTGGTCGGCCTGGGCCTGGTGGTGCCGCTGTTGCTGGCGCTGCTGTTCATCCACTAACGATCACTAGCGATCACCTGATCCCATTTACCGTTCAAAGACGAGGTCCCGTTATGCGCCGATTGCTTACCGTCACCCTTACCGGCCTGGCCGCGGCTCCGTTCGCCAGCCCGGTCGTGGCGGCCGAAATGAACGTCAAGGTGGAGATCCCGCGCCTGAACGTCGCGGAATACCACCGGCCCTATGTCTCGATGTGGATCGAGCGCGCCGACCAGAGCCCGGCCGCCACGCTGGCCGTCTGGTATGACGTCAAGCACAAGGACGGCGAAGGCACCAAGTGGCTCAAGGACATGCGCCAGTGGTGGCGCAAGGCCGGGCGCGACATGCAGATGCCCGCCGATGGCATCTCCGGCGCCACGCGCGCGGCCGGAGAGCACACGCTCACTTTCTCGGATGCCAAGGCCCCGCTGGGCAAGCTGCCCGCCGGCGAGTACCAGCTCGTGGTGGAAGCCGCTCGCGAGGTCGGTGGCCGCGAGCTGCTGCGCGTGCCCTTTGCCTGGCCGCCGAAGGCAGCCGCTTCGGCCAAGGCCAAGGGCGAGCATGAGCTTGGCGGCGTCTCGGTCGACCTGAAGCCCTGAAGCCCTGAGCCCCGAACCGATCAACCCGCCCTGCATTCAATAGCAATTGCAATAGCAAGAGGAATAGGAGCATGACGATGAAGACCTTCGCCACCAAACTGTCCGTCCGGGCCGCCGCGCTGGCCCTGGCCGCGCTGATGCCGCTGGCCGCCCACGCACACCGCCAGTGGCTGCTGCCGTCGGCGACCGTGCTGTCGGGCAGCGACCCGTGGGTGACCGTCGACGCCGCCGTGTCGAACGACCTGTTCTACTTCGAGCACGTGCCGCTGCGCCTCGATAATCTTGCCGTGACCGCGCCGGACGGCGCCGCGGCCAAGGTCGAGAACGCCAGCACCGGCCGCTATCGCAGCACCTTCGACGTGCACCTGACCCAGCCCGGCACCTACAAGGTGGCCATGGTCAACCACGGCCTGTTTGCCAGCTACAAGGTGGACGGCCAGGCCAAGCGCTGGCGCGGTTCGCCGGAAGCCTTCGCCAAGGAGGTGCCGGCCGGCGCGCAGGACCTGCAGGTGACGCAGGCCGACAGCCGCCTGGAAGCTTTCGTGACGGCGGGCAAGCCCACCGCCAAGGTGCTGCAGACCACTGGCCGCGGCCTGGAGCTGGCGCCCGTTACCCACCCGAACGACCTGGTCGCCGGCGACGCCGCCAGCTTCCGCCTGCTGCTGGACGGCAAGCCCGCCGCGAACGTCAAGGTAGCCGTGGTGCCGGGCGGTATCCGTTACCGTGACCAGTTGCAGGAAATGGCGCTTACCACCGACGCCGACGGCAAGTTCAGCGTCAAGTGGCCGGCCCCGGGCATGTACTGGATGGAAGCCGAGGTGCGCGACGACAAGGTTGCCGTCAAGCAAGCCACGGCGCGCCGCGCCAGCTATGCGGCCACGGTGGAAGTGCTGCCGCAGTAAGCGCAATACCACACCGGCAGGCGGCGGGGCGTGAGTCCCGTCACCTGCGCAAGCCCTAAGAGGCCATTTCAAAAAGATTCTGGCGTCGTTGCGCGGCCTTGGCCGTACCACTTGTACTGTCTGCGGCCGCGCGCCTAGCCAGAACCGCTTCGCTTCATTTTGAAACAGCCTCTAAGCCCCCCGGGGGGCTTTTTTGTGTTTTCGTCGTTTCCGTCTCCCGTCCGTCTCTTATGCAGCGTGTCCTGGTTCCCCTTTCGCTTGGCGCTGTTCCGCCCGTGCCTGCCGCGGCGTCACGCCTGTGCCGGCGGCAAGGTGAGACCATGGGCACCACATGGTCGGTGGCATGGGCCGCATCACCCGTGGCAGCCGATCAAGACACGCTCGACGCCGGCATCCGCGCCGTGCTGACCGAGGTCGTCGCGCAGATGAGCAACTGGGACGAAGCCTCGGACGTGAGCCGCTTCAACCGCGCCGCGGCCGGCAGCTGGCAGGTGCTGCCAGCCGACTGCTTCACCGTGCTGAAGGCCGCGCTGCAAGTGGCGCGTGACAGCGGCGGCGCCTTTGACCCCAGCGCGGGGCCGCTGGTCGACCTGTGGGGCTTTGGCCCGGCGCCACAGCGTGCCCAAGCGCCCGCGCTGGCGGCGCTGGAGCAGGCGTGCGCGCAATGCGCATGGCAGCGCATCGCCATCGACGAGGCTGGCAGCCGCGTGCAGCAGCCCGGCGGCATCCGGCTGGATTTCTGTGCCATCGCCAAGGGCTTCGGCGTGGATGCGGTGTCGCGCTACCTGAGCGCGCAGGGCATCGACAACCACCTGGTGGAAATCGGCGGTGAGCTGCGCGGCCATGGCGTCAAGCCCGACGGCATGCCGTGGTGGGTCGCGCTGGAAACGCCGCCGGGCGGTGGCGCGGCGGGGCACGAGACACTGGTTGCGCTGCATGGCTTGTCGGTTGCCACCTCAGGCGACTACCGGCGTTACTTCGATAGCGGTGGTCGCCGCTATGCGCACACGCTGGACCCGCGCACGGGCTACCCGGCCAGCCACGCGCTGGCCTCGGTCACGGTGCTGCATCCGCAATGCATGATGGCCGATGCGCTGTCCACCGCGCTGACCGTGCTGGGCCCCGAGGCGGGCATGGTGTTTGCCCGCCGCCATGGGCTGGCCGCGCGCTTGCTGATCCGCCGCAGCGATGGCTTCGACGAACGCTTGTCGCCGGCCTTCGAGGCCATGCTGTCATGACTACGCCCGATACTGCCTCCTCCCTGCCGATGGACCCGCCGGCCGCTGCCAGCCCGCGCCGGCAGGGCCACGCCGGCGACGCCGGCAGTTCCAGCAATACCGGCCATGCCGGCAATCCCCGCAAGCGCATCCGCGTCATCGACGCCATGATCCTGCTGGGCGCGCTGGCTGGTGTGGCTGGCATCGCGCTGGGCTTTCTCGCGCCCAGCCGCGCCGGCATGGCAGCCGGCGTGGTGATAGCCTATGCCGGGTTCTGTGCCGCCGTGATCGGCCGGCATCGCCAGCGGCATGCGCGCGCCGGCCAGCTATCGGAGGCCAGGGACGGCGCCACGATCGTGGCCTATGCGAGCCAGAGCGGGTTTGCCGAGCAGCTTGCATTGCAGACCGCGCAAGCGCTGCAGGATGCCGGCGTGCCCGCGCAGCTGTTGTCGTTCGACCAGCTGGAGGCCGGGCGTCTTGCCCATTGCCGCCAGGCGCTGTTCGTGGTCAGCACCACGGGCGAGGGCGATGCGCCAGACAGCGCCTCGGGCTTTGCACGCCGCCTGACGGCCGCCGCCGGCGCAGGTGGCCTGCGCGAGCTGCGCTACGGCATCCTCGCGCTTGGCGACCGCAGCTACGCGAACTACTGCGCCTTCGGCCACGCGCTGTCGGCATGGATGCAGCGCCAGCATGCGCAGGCGCTCTTCGACATGGTGGAAGTGGACAATGGCGATGCCGGGGCCCTGCGCCACTGGCAGAACCATCTCAGCGCACTGAGCGGCGGCGCCGAAATCGCCGACTGGGAAAAGCCCCGCTATGCCGACTGGCGCCTGCACGAGCGCAGACTGCTCAATCCCGGCAGCCCGGGCGCACCGGCCTTCCATCTTGCGCTGGTGCCGGCAACCGTGGGCCAGGGCGCGCCGTCGTGGCAGGCCGGCGACATCGCCGAGATCGGCCCGCGCCTTGCGCCGTCCGAGGTGGCGCGCGTGCTGGCAAAGCTCTCGCTGGATGGTGATACCGCCGTGCGCTGCGATGGCGCATCCACCACGCTGGCGCAGGCGCTCGCCACGCGCATCGTCCTGCCCGATCCGCATCTTGCCGCGCTGGACGGCGTCACGCCGCAACGCCTGGTGGATACGCTGCCGCTGTTGCCGCACCGTGAGTATTCGATTGCCTCGCTGCCAGGCGACGGGCAACTGGATTTGCTGGTGCGCCAGACGCGCCATGACGATGGCCGGCTCGGCCTGGCATCCGGCTGGCTCACCGCGCATGCGCAGCCGGGCGCGGGCATCGCCCTGCGCATCCGCACCAATCGCGGCTTTCATCCGCCCGCGGACGATCGCCCGCTGATCCTGATCGGCAACGGCACTGGCCTGGCCGGCCTGCGCGCGCACCTGAAGGCCCGCGCCGTTGCGGGGCATCATCGCAACTGGCTGCTGTTTGGCGAGCGCACCGCGGAGCACGACGCGTTCCACCACGTTGAGCTCGCCGCATGGCAGGCCAATGGCGTGCTGCAGCGGCTGGACCTGGTCTACTCGCGCGATGGCGGCCCGCTGCGTTACGTGCAGGACGCCGTGCGCGCATCGGCCGGCGCATTGCGGGAATGGATCGAAGCCGGCGCGGCCATCTACGTTTGCGGCAGCCTCAAGGGCATGGCCGGCGGCGTCAACGCGGCGCTGGCGGACGTGCTGGGCGAAGAGGCCCTGCTGCGCCTTGGCGAGCAGGGCCGGTATCGGCGCGACGTCTACTGAGAACTGAGACTGCCTGGAAAACGATCAGGCTGGCGCAGCGTGCGCTGCCACCTCCATCAGCGCATCCACTACCACCGCCCCGCCCGCGCTCACCATCACCGGGTTGAGGTCGATCGAGCGGATCGCACCGTCGGCCTCAAGCATCATCTGGCCCACGCGCACGGCGATGCGGCACAGCGCCGCCACATCGACAGCCGGCTCGCCGCGCACGCCCGCCAGCAGCGGCGCAATGCGCAGGCCGGCCACGGCGCGCGCCACCGCGGCCTCGCTGCACGGCGCCAGCAGCACGGCCGTGTCGCGCAGCACTTCCACATACTTGCCGCCGTCTCCCACCAGCACCACCGGCCCGAACACCGGGTCCCAGTGCGCGCCCACCATGCATTCGCGCTGGCCACGTTCCATGCGCGCCACCACCACGCCTTCGCAGGTCGCGCCGAGCTTGTCCAGGATGTCGGTCTGCGTGAGAAAGGCCTGCGCCACCGCGTGTTCATCGTTGCAGTTCAATGCGACAAGGCCGTGCTCGCTCTTGTGCGGCACTTGCGGCGAGCTGGCCTTGACTGCGACGGGCCCTTTCAGCTCGCGCCAGGCCGCGACCGCCTCATCGACGCTCTGGCACAGCTTGTGCGCTACCACCGGGATGCCGGCCAACGCCAGGCGCGCGAGGCTCTGCGCCTCGCTCAGCGTGTGCCCGGCAGCGCTCGACGCAGCGCCCGCCGCATCGCTGGCCGCGGGCCGATGCGCGCCTACGGCCGTGTCTTGCGCGGCCACATCGCGCAGCAGCTGCTGGTGCGTGACCAGTTGCGCGAAAGCAGCCAGCGCCTCGGCGCCGCTGGCATAGGTGGGCACGTTGGCCGCGCGGAACGCAGCTGCCACCGGCGCCTGCCAGGCCGCCACGGCAATCGGCTTGCCGGCGCTGTCGGCAAAGCTGGCGGCGTCGCGTGCAAAGCGTGGCAGGTCGTAGCCCATGCCCGCCACCGGGATATCCAGCAGCAGCAGGTCGGCGGCCGGATCGGCGGCTACCAGCGGCAGCACGTCGCCAAACAGGCCGCTGTTGGTGAGCAGCGCGGCGGTGACATCGACCGGGTTTGCCGTTGAGGCGAATCCGGGCAGGCGCTGCGCCAGCGCTGCCTGCGTGGCCTGCGACAGCGGCGCCAGCGCAAGCCCGAGCGGCTCCGCCGCGTCGGCCGCCATCACGCAGCTCGCGCCGGAATTGCTCACCACCACCAGCTGCCGCCCGCTGGCCTGCCAGCCACGCAGGTAGAGCGGCGCACAGCGCGCCAGCGCGTGCGCATCATCCACGCGGCAGATGCCGTGCCGTGCCAGGAAGGCACCCACCGCGCGGTCTTCATTGGCCATGGCGCCGGTGTGCGACGCCGCCGCGCGCTGGCCCGCGCTGGAGCGGCCCGCCTTGACGGCGACGATGGGCACGCCACGGCGGCGCGCCACCGCGGCGGCCTGCGCCAGCACGGCCGGATCGGTCAGGCTCTCCAGGTACAGCAGGATCAGCTGCACATCGGGATCGTGCGCCACGGCCAGCGCCAGCTCGCTTACCGTGATGTCGGCCTCGTTGCCGGTGGCGTGCATATGGCGCACGCCAATGCCCTGGCCGCGCAGCAGGCCGTAGACCATGGCGCTGACGCCGCCGCTCTGGCTCACCACGGCCACAGGGCCATCCTGCGGGGGCACTTCGATAAACATGGTGGAGAAGCTGGCTATGGTGCCGGTGCCGAAGTTGGCCAGGCCCTGGCTGTTCGGGCCAACCAGGCGCAGCCCCGCGCCGGTGGCAACCCGCACCATCTCGTCCTGCTGGCGGCGGCCTTGCTCGCCGGCTTCGCCGAAGCCCGAGGCGATCACGATCGCGGCCGCCACGCCCAGCCGTGCGCAATCGCGCACCGCCGACACCGCTGCGTCGCCGCCCACCACGATGATGGCCAGCTCCGGCACCTCGGGCAGTGCATCGAGCGAGGCAAAGGCGGGCAGGCCCTGGATGGTGTCGCGTTGCGGGTTCACCGGGAAGAGCTTGCCGGCGTAGCCATGCTCGCGCATGTAGTAGATGGGCCGGCCACCGATCTTGTGGATATGGTCGGAGGCGCCGATCACCGCGATCGAGCGCGGTGCCAGCAAGGCTTGCAAAGTCTGGTTCATGATGAGTGCGATCCGGAATCAAAGGCCGGCATGTCCGGCTTGGGGGAACAGCGTGAATGGCTCAATCGATGGTGGCGCCGGAGGCCTTGACCACCTTGCCCCATTTGTCGATCTCCCCGGTCAGGAACTGCGCCGTGGCGCCAGGCGCCGTCCATTGCGCGGCGAAGCCCTGCGTAGCGAACTTGGCGCGCACCTCCTCCTGTTCAAGCACGGCCTTCAGCGCGCTGCTCAAGGTGGCGATCACGGCCTGTGGTGTCGCTGCCGGCGCGAGCAGGGCATTCCACGCGGTGGCCTCGTAGCCGGGCAGGCCAGCCTGCGCCATGGTGGGCACATCGGGCGCGGCGGGCGAGCGGGTCGCGCCGGTGATCGCCAGCGCGCGCAGCCGGCCCTCGCGCACGAAGGGCATGGCGGAGAGCATGGTGTCGAACATGACCGTGGCCTGCCCGCCCATCACATCGGTGAGCGCGGGCGCACTGCCTTTGTATGGCACGTGGGTCATGTGCGTGCCCGCCATGCTGTTGAACAGCTCGGCGGCGAGGTGCGTGGACTGGCCGTTGCCGGAGCTGGCAAAGCTGACTTGTCCCGGCTTGGCCTTGGCCAGCGCGATCAGCTCCGCGACATTGGCCGCCGGCGTGGCAGGCGCCGTGACCAGCACCAGCGGGCCGCGCGTTAGCAGCGAGACCGGGGCGAAGTCCCGCTGCGTGTTGTAGCCGGGCTTGGTGAACAGCGTCATGTTGATGGCGTGCGCCGTGGTGGCCACCAGCAGCGTGTAGCCATCCGGCGCGGCCTTCGCGGTGGCCTCGGCACCGATATTGCCGCCCGCGCCAGGCCGGTTCTCGATCACCACGGGCTGCTTGAGCTGCTCCGACAATTTCTGCCCGACCACGCGCGCCACGATGTCGGTGGGGCCGCCGGGCGGGTAAGGCACAACCAGTCGCACCGCACGCGTGGGCCAGTCCTGCGCACGCGCGCCGGGCGCGGCCAGCAGCACGGCGGCCAATGCCATCGCGCCCATCAGCAGGGCGCGCGCGGGCCGCCGAAGCGGCAAGGTTCGGTACATGTCGGTCTCCAGGGTGTCGAAGTGTGTTGCTGCGTCGTGCTACGTAGTGCTACGCCGTGCCACGCGGCTACTCGCGCTGGAAACGCAGCAGCGTGCGCTCGCCATGGCGCATGAACCCCGCGCGCACGCGTTCGCCGATCGTCACGCCGGGCTCGGCATGCGCCATCACGCGCGGGCCTTCGTCAAGCGTGGCCAGCACCAGCGTGTAAGGCGTCAGCGCGCGGAAATCCTCGGTGGGCGCGCGCGCGACTTCGGTGACGCTGTGCACGGTAGCGCGGCCCGTGGCGTCGCGCCATGCCAGCCGCGTGCTGCCGCAAGCGCGGCATGCATGGCGCTGCAGCGGTTGCCACGCGGCGCAGTCCTCGCACGCCTGATAGCGCACCACGCCCGCGTCGAGGCCAGCTTGATAGGGATGGTCAGTGCTCATGGCGACGTCCTTGGCGAAGCGGTGGGCATTGCAAGCGTTCTCATGCCGCCTCCAGCACCAGGCTGACATGCGAAGACAGCACCCCGCCATCTGCGTGAAACAGCGCGCGCTTGCGCGGCGGCAACTGGCGCGCGCCAGCCTTGCCCGCAAGCTGCCGCGTGGCTTCCGCCAGATGCATCAGCCCGCCGGCCACGCCCGAGTGCCCGAAGGCAAGCAGGCCGCCGTGCGTGTTGAGCGGCAGCGCGCCGTCGCGCGCAAAGTCGCCTGCCGCAAGCCGCTGCGGCGATCCGCCGCGCGCGGCTATGCCAAGCTCTTCCAGCAGCATGGCCAGCGTGATCGTGAACGAGTCGTAGATCGCCAGGTAGTCGATCTGCCCGATCGTGTTGCCCGCTTGCGCGAGCGCGCGCCGCGCGGCGTCGGCGGCGCCGGTAGCCATCACGCTGTCGAGCGCGCACAGATGCTGGTGGTGATGCGCCTGCCCCGCGCCCGTGATGCGCACGGGGGTGCCGCCGCCCGGCTCGGCGGACACCACCAGCGCCACCGCGCCATCGGAGATCGGGCAGCAGTCCGACAGCCGCAGCGGCGTGGCGATGGGCCTGGCGGCGCGTGCGGCATCCAGCGTGAGCGGCTCGCGCAGGTGCGCATCGGGGTGCCCCGCCGCGTGCTCGCGCATCAGCACCGCGAAGCCGCTGAGCGCGTCGGCGTGCATGCCGGTCTCGGCCAGATAGCGCGAGGCCAGCAGCGCGTAGTAAGCCGGCACGCTAGCGCCGTTGGGCACTTCCATGTCCGGCTCGCCAACCTGGGCCAGCGTCTGGATGGACTGGTCACGGCTCTGGCCGCAGAGGCGGTTTTCGCCGGCCACCACCAGCACGTTGCGGCAGCGCCCTGCGCCCACCAGCTCGCGCGCCAGCATGGCCATCACGCCGCCGGTGGCGCCGCCGGAGGCCACGCCGTGCGCGTAGGCGGGATCGAGCGAGGCGTACTCGCAAAAGCGCGTGGCCAGCATCAGGTGCGGCAGCGTGGTGGCGTAGCCGCACAGCACGCCGTCGATGTCGGCGCGGGCCAGGCCCGCATCGGCCAGCGCGGCGTCGGTGGCCTGCGCCATCAGCGTCAGCGGCGTGCTGCCCTCGACGCGGCCAAAGCGCGTATTGCCCGCGCCGCGCAGGTAAGCTGCGTGTTGCATGGAGCCTCTCTCAATGCTTCAAATACGGCAAGGACTTCAACGCTTGAGCAGCGGGCACTGCGACTTGGCCACCGGCATGAAGGCCTGGTCGCCGGGCACCGTGGCCAGCAGCTTGTAGTAGTCCCATGGGTACTTCGATTCCGCCGGCGTCTTGACCTCGAACAGGTACATGTCGTGGATCATGCGCCCGTCCTCGCGGATGCGGCCGTTCTTGGCGAAGAAGTCGTTGATCGGCATCGCCTTCATCTGCTTCATGACGGCAGCGGTTTCGTCGGTGCCCGCGGCCTGGATCGCCTTGAGGTAATGCATCACCGACGAATAGGTGCCGGCCTGGCTCATGTTCGGCATCTTCTTGAGCTTCTCGAAGTACCGGCGCGACCACGCGCGCGTGGCGTCGTTCATGTCCCAGTAAAAGCCCTCGGTCAGCAGCAGCCCGGAGGCGGTCTTCAGGCCGATGGCGTGGATGTCGTTGATGTACAGCAGCAGCCCCGCCATGCGCTGGTTGCCGCCTTTGGTCAGGCCGAATTCGCTGGCCGCCTTGATGGCGTTGACGGCATCGCCGCCGGCATTGGCCAGGCCCACCACCTGCGCCTTGCTGGCCTGGGCCTGCAGCAGGTAGGAAGCAAAATCGCTGGCGCCGATGGGATGGCGCGCCGCGCCGAGCACCTTGCCGCCGGTCTCGTTGATCACGGCGGTGGCGGACTCCTGCAGCGTGTGTCCAAAGGCGTAGTCGGCGGTCAGGAAGAACCACGTCTTGCCGCCGCGCTGCACCACCGCGCGCGCTGTGGAATTGGCCAGCGCGTAGGTGTCATAGGCGTAATGCACTGAGACCGGCGTGCACAGGTCGTTGGTGATGCGCTCGGTGCCGGGGCCTGAGAACACCACGATCTTGTTCTTCTGCTTGGCGACCTCCAGCACCGCCAGCGCCGGTGCCGAGGCGGCCACGTCCAGGATGGCGTCGACGTGGCCCGTATCGAACCACTCGCGCGCCTTGCTGGCGGCGATGTCGGCCTTGTTCTGGTGATCGGCCACCACCAGCTCGATCTTCTTGCCCAGCACCTTGCCGCCAAAATCGTCGATGGCCATCTGGGCGGCGGTGGCGCTGCCGCGCCCGGTCACGTCGGCGTACAGGCCGCTCATGTCGAGGATCAGGCCGATCTTGACCTCGTCATCGGAAATGCCGGCCTTGGCCGGCTGCGCATCAGCCTGTCCTGCGCCGCACAGCAACGCGGCGGCGATGGCGAGCGCGCCCAGCGGGCGGCGCAGCAGCGAGTGGTTTCGGTTCATGGTGGTCTCCTCCAGCTTTGGTCTTGTTGACTTGCTTTCTTGTGGTGCCTACACCGTCGCGATCGGCGTGGTGGGCGAGCCCACCGCGCCCGGCAGCCGCAGCGGTGGCGCAGTCAGCATGAAGCGCGAGCGCTGGTTGGCACGCAGCCACTGCGCGAGCTCCTTCAGGTACCAGAGTTCGCCCAGCGGCAGGCCGAGCTTGAACAGGCAGTGATGGTGCAGCGGCAGCAGCGGATGATTCGGCTGGTCGGCCGGCGCGGGCCGCGCGGGATAGCGCTCCACCGCGTAGTTGTCGGCGATCAGCGCGGCGATGCCCGCATCGGTGATCCAGTTCAGCAGGCGGTCGTCGCGGCCGTCCAGCGCGCAGCAACTGTGATGCAGCACGGCTTCGTCCGGCTCGCGCTGCATCGACAGCACCACTTCGGCAAAGCCCGTGCGCAGCAACAGCATGTCACCGGGTTCCACCTCCACCCGGTCGGCCTCCAGCACGTGCATCAGATCGTCGTAGCCCACGTTGCGAAAATCCTGGCCAAACGCATTGGCCAGGTCTACCAGCACGCCGCGCCCCTGCATGCCCTTGACGGCGAAGTTCTCGATGCCGAGCGTGCGCGCCTCGCTGTGGTCGTGGCCGCAGGCGTGCGCGGCAAAATGATCGTCCTCCGCGTAGTCCACCGGGCCCACGATGTGCTCGTTGGCGCGATAGCCGTTGTAGTAGACCCGCTCCGGGCGGCCATCGCCATCCGCATCGAACAGCGCGCCCACGTGGGCGAGCGAGTCCCACTGCGTGGAGTACTGCAGCGACAGCAGCACCTGGTCGTCGCTGATCACGTCGGTGGCGCTCGGGTTCACCTTGGCCAGCGGGAAGTTCACATAGGGTATGTCGTCGCGGAAGGTGGGGCGCAGCACTGGCGGATGGCGGCGCGGGTTGAGCTTGTTGCCGCCGGGATAATCCAGCGGCAGCGACAGGCAGAACGACAGCCCGGCCTGTACCTCGCGCGCGCCCTTGCGCACCTGCTCGGCGCCGATCAGGTTGACGCGGCCAAGCTGGTCGTCGGGGCCGAAGTCGCCCCAGTTGGAACCTTGCGGTCGTTGCTTCCAGCGCATGCTGTGTGTCTCCGGTTACAGGTCGGTTGTGGTGGTTCGCCGCGTCTTGCGCGCAGTCGGGGTCTTGGTCATTGGCGCGCCGCTGGCCATGGCGGCGTTGCGCCGGCGTGCCGCTGCCGAGTCGGGCGCCGGCGGTGTCCAGGCGGCGCAAACGGTCTCGGCTTCGCGGCGCAGCGCGCGCGCGAGCGCCGGCTCGCGCTCACTGATGCGCTCATTGAGCGCGGCGATGCTGATGGCGCCAAGCGGGTAGCCATCCGGGTCCGGCAGCGCGATGGCGATGCCGCCCATGCGCTCCACCACCACATCCAGCAGTACCGCGTAGCCGCGCGCACGGGTGGCCTCGACCTCGCGCAGCAGCATCGCCGCGCTGATGCGCGGATAGCGCTTGAGCGCGGGTGCGATGGCGTGCAAGGTGGCTTCCACCTCGGCATCGGGCAGTGCCGCCAGCAGCGCCAGGCTGCCCGCGCCGACCCCGAGCGGGCGCCGGCTGCCCACGTCAAGGTAGCTGGCGCGGATCGGGAAGGTGCCGGGGCGCAGTTCCAGGCAGACGGACTCCCAGCCGCTTGGCACTGACAGGATGGTGGTGTCCTCGAAGGCTTGGGCAAGCCGGATCAGCGCCGGCCGCACGCTGGCGCGCGGGTCGATGCGGCGCACGCTGGCCGCGCGCAGCACCAGCCATTCGGGGCCCAGCGTGAACGCTTTGGTGTCGGGGTCGCGCTCGATAAAGCCTTCGGCTGCCAGCGTGTCCAGCAGGCGCAGCGCCGAAGCCTTGTCGACGCCGGCTGCCACGGCCAGGTCGGTCAGGCGCGTATTGCGCGCGTCCGACAGCACGCGCAGCAGCCTGCAGGCCTTCTGGAGGGAGGTAGTCGGTACCGTCACGCGCGCGCACTCCGGAGTCGGCCGGTTTCGGATAATGAAACCGGTTATGGGGTTATAGGCTTCCACGCGTGCCTCGTCATTCTGCACTGCATCAAAGTTTTGCCTGATGAAACTCATGGAAAGCCGCGCCAGTTGGGTGTTCGCGCTGGTTCCCGGAGCGTGAGCCGGGTTGCAATCCGGCAAGACCGGGTAGCCCGATCAGGCTCGCCCGTGCGACTTCCGCTATCCTTGGCGGCGATTCGCCGCGCCAGCACGGCTCGCGACACCCGATTTTTACCCGATGCGATCCCCACGTCCCCAAGGAAACACCATGGTTTGCCGAGCCCGCCGCCTTGCCGCCCTGCTCGTCCTGAGCACTGCCGCGGCCGCCGCCCAGGCCGTGCCACCGGCCGCCGCACCCGCCGTATCCGCCGCAGCCCCCGCAGTCCCCGCCAACGAACGCTTCCAGGTGGCGGGCCTGGAGAAGCCCGCCAGCATCCTGATCGACCGCTGGGGCGTGCCGCATATCTACGCCAACACGCTGTACGACGCCTTCTATGTACAAGGCTTCATGGCCGCGCGCGACCGCCTGTGGCAGATCGACTTGTGGCGCAAGCGTGGCCTGGGCGAGATGGCCAAGGACTTCGGGCCGGCCTATGTGGAAGGGGACCGCATGGCGCGCGCCGTGCTGTTCCGCGGCGACATGTACCGCGAGTGGCTGGCCTATGGCTCGGACGCCAAGCGCGTGGCGGAGGCGTTCGTGGCGGGCGTGAACGCCTATGTCGCGCAGACGGAGAGCAGGCCGGACTTGCTGCCGCCGGAATTTCGCTTGCTGAACTACAAGCCCGCGCGCTGGCATGCGGAAGACATCGTGCGCATCCGCCATCATGGGCTCACGCTCAATGTCATGGGCGAGGTCAATCGCGCGCAGGTCTACTGCCAGGTCAAGCCCGATGCGGCCCGCACCGACTGGGTGCAACGCGAGCTGGATCCGCCGATCCAGCCCAAGCTGCCGGACGGCCTCGACCCCTGCGCGCTGCCGACCGTGGAACTGCGCCGCGCCTATGAGCTCGCCACCGCCGCGCCGCGCTTTCCGAAAGAGTGGTGGGCTTCGGCCAAGGCGGAGGGCATCCCGCACGAGGCGCTGTATGCGGTGCTTGACACCAACAGCGACACCGCGCGCAGCCTCGGCTCCAACAACTGGGTGATCTCGGGCTCGCGCACCAGCACCGGCCGGCCCATCCTTGCCAATGACCCGCACCGCGCGCACGGCGCGCCCAGCCTGCGCTACATCAGCCAC
The DNA here is from genome assembly GCF_058809705.1 of Cupriavidus sp. MPR-AND1C. NCBI lineage: Bacteria > Pseudomonadati > Pseudomonadota > Betaproteobacteria > Burkholderiales > Burkholderiaceae > Cupriavidus > Cupriavidus sp. MPR-AND1C. Next base: position 17,894 of record NZ_JBXASU010000006.1, read on the forward strand.
CTGAACGCGCCGGGGATGTCGGTGATCGGAGCCGGCGAGCCGTTCCTGCCGGGGATCTCGATCGGGCACAACGACAACATTGGTTTCGGCCTGACCCGCTTCTATATGGATCAGGAGGATCTCTACGTCTACGAGACCAACCCGGCGCAGCCGCACGAATACAAGTACCGCGGCCGTTGGGAACCGATGGAAACCGTGACCGAAGAGATCGCCGTCAAGGGCGAGGCCACGCCGCGCAAGGTCAGCCTGGACTTCACCCGCCACGGCCCGGTGCTGGTCACCGATGCCAAGGGCAATCGCGCCTATGCGCTGCGCGCGGCCTGGCTGGACCTGGGCATGGCGCCGTACTTCGGCTCCATGGACTACATGCGCTCCCAGAACTGGGACCAGTTCCGCGCCGCGATGAACCGCTGGGGCGCCCCGGGCGAGAACCAGGTCTACGCCGACCGCGAAGGCAACATTGGCTGGATCCCCGGTGGCCTGACCGTCATCCGCCCCAACTGGGATGGCCTCACGCCAGTGCCGGGCGACGGCCGCTACGAGTGGGCGGGCTACCGCAACATGGACGAGCTGCCGTGGGCCTACAACCCGGCCGCCGGCTATGTGGTGACCGCCAACGAGAACAACATCCCGCCCCACCACCCCGCAGCCAAGATGGGCGTGGGCTACGAATGGAGCGACACGGCGCGCGCGCGGCGGCTCAAGAGCCTGGTGGCAGCGAACCCGCATGCCTCGGTGGCGGACAGCATGGCGTGGCAGAACGACACCACTTCGCTGCCGGCGCTGCGCGCGGTGGCGTTGCTGGCCAATGTACGCACCGAGGACGTCCAGGCGCGCCGGGGACTCGACCTGCTGCGCGGCTGGGACGGCAACGAGCGCGCCGACAGCGCGCCGGCGGCGTTGTTTGAAGTCTGGTTCAGCAAGTACCTGCGCCCGGCGGTGGTGCGCGCGGCGCTGTCGCCGGAAGGCGCCAGGCTTGCAGGCTATGGCGATGCCAGCCGCGTGCTGGCGGTGCTGGAAAAGCCCGAGCCGTGGATGCCGGTGGAGCGCCGCAACGAAGTCATCGTGGCATCGCTCAAGAGCGCCATGGCGGAGGTGGAGCGCAAGCTTGGCCCGGACCCGAAAGCCTGGCAATGGGGCAAGCTGCACACCGCGGTGTTCAATCATCCGCTCGACCCGCTGCTGGATAACGCGGCGCGCCAGCGCTACGACGTCAACGCCGGGCCGATCGGCGGGTCTTCCTTCACGCCGATGAACACGAGCTACCGCAACAGCGACTACCAGCTCACCGCGGGCGCGTCGTTCCGCATGGTGCTGGACGTGGGCAACTGGGATGCCTCGCGCGTGGTCAACGCACCCGGGCAATCCGGCAATCCCGCCAGCCCGCACTATCGGGACCTGGCGCAGATGTGGGCGAGGGGCGACTACTTCCCGCTGCTCTACACGCGCAAGGCGGTGGAGAAGGAGACGCGGGAGAAGGTGGAGCTGGTGCCGCAGTAAGCCCGCGGCAGACGCATCTGGCTCGCGCCTGGCTGCAGGCATGTGGCGCGCCGGCCCGCGCTATGACCAAAAACTGAATGGCTATCATCAGCCAGATCCACCATGGATACATTGATCATTCGCCATGCCGGCATCGAAGACGCCGCGGGCATGAGCGCGCTTGCGCTGAGCGTCGCGCACTATTTCACCATCGAGGCATCCGGGGCCGGCGCGGAGGATTTTCTCGCCAGCCTCTCGCCGGATGCGATGTCCGGCTATGTCACCAGTCCGCGCTTCCACTATCTGGTTGCCTGCCGCGGCGAGCAGCTGGCCGGCATCCTTGCGATGCGTGATGTCAGCCACCTCTTCCACCTGTTCGTCGCGCCACAGATGCATCGGAGCGGCATTGCCGGAGCCCTCTGGCAAGCCGCCAGCCAGGCTGCGATCGTCAGCGGCGATGTGCGTGAATTCACCGTCAATTCGAGCCCGTTCGCGACCGTGGTCTACGAGCGCTTCGGCTTCCGGGCCATCGGCCCCCGCGCACAGACAAAGGGCATCGCCTATGTGCCGATGCGCCTGGCGCGCGAGAACGCCAGGTCAATACACTCTGTCTAGCCCACGTACCAGAGAATGCTGACAAACTGGCAGGCGCTGCCGGCCAGCACGAACAGGTGCCAGATGCCGTGGAAGTGCCGCACCTTCTCGTCGAACAGGAAGAACCCGATGCCGGCCGTATAGAGCGCGCCGCCCGCCACCAGCCAGTACAGGCCGGCGGCCGGCAGCGCCGCCACCAGCGGGCCAAAGGCAAACAGCACCAGCCAGCCCATCAGCACATAGATCAGCAGCGAGAACACGCGCGTGCGGCGGCCAATAAACAGCTCCTGCGCGATGCCGATCACCGCCAGTCCCCAGTTCACCCCGAACAGCGTCCAGCCCCAGGGCCCGCGCAGCGTGACCAGCGCGAAGGGCGTATAGCTGCCGGCGATCAGCAGGTAGATGGCGCAGTAATCGAGCCGCCGCAGGATGTCCTTGGGGCGGCCGCGCAGGCTGTGATAGAGCGTGGAGATGGTGTAGAGGAAGACCAGCGTGGCGCCGTAGACGACGGAGCTGACGACCTTCCAGGCGTCGTGGTAGAGGGCAGAGCTGGTGATCAGGACTGCTGTGCCGGCCGCGGCCAGCACGGCGCCGGCCAAATGGCTGTAGCCGTTGAAACGTTCTCCACGGTACATGTTGTTCATTCTCCTGTAGTGGTCGCTGGTTGGGGCGATTGCAGGGGGCTTTGTTGCGGTGCGTTATCGGCGTATTTTTGCATGGATTTCGAAGGCGCGTGGAAAGTGGGCCGCCGTGGCCTGCCAATGGGGCTCCCGGGATGGCATAACCATCTGCAAAACCATTCGTTCCCGGCATGAGTTCCGACCGCTATCGTCTCGCCATCCAACCCTTAGCGAGACTCATCATGCGTATCCCTTCGCCGCTGTTCAAGGCTGCCCTGACGCTGCTCACCGGCCTCACCGTGCTGGCTTCGAGCCCCGCCATGGCGGACCGCCTGGATGACATCAAGAAGGCTGGCGTGCTGCGCGTGGGCGTGTTCGACGCGAACCCGCCGTTCGGCTTTGTCGAGGCCGGCAGTACCACCCCTGTTGGCCTCGATGTGGACTACGCGGCCGAGATCGCCAAGCGGCTGGGCGTGAAGCCTGAGTTCCGCGCGACCAACCCAGCCAACCGCATTGCCCTGCTGGCATCGCAGAAGGCAGACATCGTCGCCGCCAATTTCACCATCACCGATGAGCGCCGCCAGCAGATCGGCTTCTCCACGCCGTACTTCGCCAGCGGCTTGCAGTTCATCGCCAGGAAGGGCGCGCTCAAGCAGCCGGACGACCTCAAGGCCTGGCGCCTGGGCGTGGACAAGGGCACCACGCAGGAGACCACGCTGCGGCAGAAGTATCCGGACGCGCGCGTGATCGCGTATGACGATTCCCCGCTGGCGCTGAGCGCGCTGCGCAGCGGCGCGATCCAGGCGTTTGCGCAGGATGGCGCCAAGCTGGGTGCCTTGCTGGCGACGTTGCCCAACAAGGATCAGTTCGAGATTTCGTCGTTCACGCTGACGCGTGAGTACATGGGCGTGGGCGTTCCCAAGGGCGAGGACCGGCTGACCGCCGAGATCGATCGCATCCTGGCGGAGCTGGAGAAGAACGGCACGGCGGCGCGCATCTACGACAAGTGGTTCGGGCCGAAGAGCACGGCGCCGCTGGCGCGGGATTTCACGATTGGCAGCGCGCTGAAGTGACGATGGCTTCCTTCTATTTCGGCCAGGGCTAGCCATGCAGGGGCAAGCGATCCTGCTGCAGTCGCTGCCGGCAAAGTACGTCGGCTGGATTGCAGCCGGCTTTGGCCTGACCGTGGCGCTGTCGGTGGCGGTGTTTGTGCTTGGCTGCGCGATTGCCGCCGGCTGGCTGGTGCTCGCGCGTAGCCCGATCATGCCGCTGCGCCTGGCGGCGCGCGGCGCGGTTGGCTTGCTGCGCCGCACGCCGTTGCTGGTGCAGTTGTTCTTCTGGTACTTCGGCGCGGCACAGCTGCTGGGCGAGGGCGCCATCGGCGCGCTGTATGACTGGCAGGGATGGCGCATCGGCGGCTGGCACGTGCCCGCGCCTTCGCTGGAGGCGCTTGCGAGCCTGGCCGGCATCGGCCTTTACGCCAGTGCTTTCTATGCGCGCGAACTGGAGGCGGGGCTGGCCAATGTGCCGCGGGGCCAGGGCGCGGCGGCGCTGGCGCTGGGCTTTACACCCGCGGCCGCATTCTGGCGTGTGGTGCTGCCGCAGGCGCTGCGCATTGCCGCGCGGCCGATGTTGGGGCAGTTCTGCCAGACCATCAAGAACACTTCGCTGGCGATGGCGATCGGTTTTGCGGAGATGTCCTACACCGCCCGGCAAGTGGAAACCGACAGCCTGATGACCTTCCAGGCCTTCGGCCTGGCCACGCTGCTTTACGTCGCGCTGATCCTGCTGTTGCAGGCGGCGGCGCCGGTGCTGCTGCGCTGCCTGGGATGGACGGAGGCCGCGCGTGCCTGATGCCGATTTCTCCGGCTGGGCCATGGTGCTCAAGCAGTTGCCCTACCTGTTGGCCGGCACGTTCCCCAACGGTCCCCTGGCGGGCGCCGCGCTGACCTTGTGGATGGCGCTGCTGGCCTGCGCGGGTGCCACCGTGCTGGGCATTGGCGTCGCCGTGCTGCTTGACCTGGCGCCGGCCCCGCTGGCGCGTGCCGTGCGCGCGTTGCTGGCCTGCCTGCGCGCGATTCCCGTGCTGATGCTGATCTTCTGGGCTTACTTCCTGCTGCCGATGCTGGCGGGCGTTCACGTGGGCGAAGTGCAGACCGTGGTGCTGGCGCTCGCGCTGATTGGCGCGGCCTATATCGCGCAGGTCATGGCGGCGGGCTTTGACGCGATCGGGCGCGGGCAGCGCAATGCGGCGCTGGCGCTTGGCATGACGCCGTTGCAGGCGCTCTGGCAGGTGGTGCTGCCGCAGACGCTGCGCGCCATGCTGCCATCGCTGGGCAATGTGTGGGTGTCGCTGGCCAAGGATACGTCGCTGGCCTATATCGTGGGCGTGGTGGAGTTGTCGACCGTGGCAACGCAGGTCAACGGGCGCAGCGTGGGTTATGCGGCGCAGGTGTTCCTTGCCGTCGCGTTGCTCTACTTCCTGATTTGCCTGGCGATCGAGAGCGTGGCGGCGCTGGCCTGCCGTGTGACGCAGCGGCAGGCCGCCGTCTGCGCGCGGCGGGGGCGGCCCGAGGCGCATGCGCTTCCACCTGTCCGGTCCAAGGCCAGGGGCCGCCATGTAGCGATCGGGCCCCGCTAGCTGCGGTGCGCTTCATCGTGCCGGTGTCGCGCCCGCGCTTTGCGCCACGGCGGCCGTGTGCTCCGACCATCCTCCGCCAAGCGCCTTGTACAGCGCAACACGACTGGTCAGGCGGGCCAGCCGGATGGTGGCCAGGGTTTGCTGCGCGGTATAGAGCTGGCGCTGGGCATCGAAGACCGCAAAATAGTCGTCCACGCCGTTCTTGAATCGCATCTCCGACAGGCGCTGGGTTTCGCTGGCTTCCTTGACCAGGGTTTCCTGCGCGGCGGCCTCCCGGTCATAGGTCCCGCGCGCGGCCAGGCCGTCTGCCACTTCGCGAAAGGCCGTCTGGATAGTCTTCTCGTAGGCGGCAATATTGATGTCCTTCTGCACCTTGGAGGCATCGAGCCTGGCCTGGTTGTTGCCGGCATTGAAGATCGGCAGGGTGATCTGCGGCGCGAAGGTCCACGCGCCCATGCCTGCGGAGAACAGCCCTGCCAGATTGGTGCTGGCCGAGCCAACCGCGCCGGTCAGCGAAATGGTCGGGAAGAATGCCGCCCGCGCGGCGCCGATGTCGGCGTTGGAGGCTTTCAGGCGGTGCTCGGCGGCCATGATGTCGGGCCTTTGCTGCAGCAATGCCGAGGGTAGGCCGGCAGGCAGCTCGGCAACGAGGCTCGTCGACTCGAAGGGCTCGGGCGGTGGCAGGTCTTGCGGCAGCGGGCCGCCGATCAGCAGGCTGATGGCATTCTCGTCCTGCGCGACCTGCCGCGTGTATTGCTCCGCGCCCACGCGCGCGGTCTGCACCTGGGTCTCGGCGCGGTGCAGGTCCAGCTGCGCCATGGCACCCGCGCGCTTGCCGCGCCCGATCATCTCGGCGGCAGCCTGCTGGCTCTTCAGCGTGTCCTCCGAGATTTGCAGCAGCACCTGGTCGGCGCGCCAGGTCAGGTAGGCGCTGGCGACCTCGGCGACCAGGCTGATATGGGCGCTGCGGCGCGCTTCCTCCGTGGCGAGATATTGTTCAAGTGCCTCGTGCTTGAGGCTGCGCACGCGTCCGAAGAAGTCCAGCTCGAACGCGTTGAATCCCACGCCCGCGCTGTACTGCGTGATGACCGCTGGCTGTCCGGGCGCGCGCAGTTCGTTGGGCACGCGCTGGCTGAGCACGCCCGCGCTGGCACCGATCGCGGGGAATTGCGCGGCGCGCTGGATACGGTACTGGGCGCGCGCCTGTTCAATGGCGAGCGTGGCGACGCGCAGATCGCGGTTGTTGGCCAGCGCCAGCTCGATCAGGCGCCGCAGGCGCGCATCGACGAAGAAGTCCTGCCAGCCCAGGTCGGCCGCCGAAGTGCTCGTTTCGGCCGCTGCCGGCGTGCCGGCAGAGTATGCCGGGCCGGTGGGCCAGGCCTGCGGCACTGGCTGCGCGGGGCGCTGGTATGTTGGCTCGAGGGTGCATGCGGCCAGCGCAAGCGGCAGCGCCATGCAGAGAATGCGCAGCGTAGGGGCGAGAGTCTTGTGCATGGGATTCATCCGGAAAAGGCGCGCCACACGAGCCGCGAAATGGCCAGCCGGGGATTGCCCTGGCTGGCGACGTTGTGGGTGGGCTCGCTGAAGAGCAGCCGGATCAAGCGATGGCGCGTCGCCATGTCCAGATGCAGGGCGAGCCCGAGCAGCTTGCCCTGGCGGCGCGCGATCCGGCATGGGACCCAGCCGGTCGCCTCCATCCAGACCGCGCCCTCGGCGCCGACCGGAATCGACGCCGCCATCGCGCTGGTAATGGCGACGCCATTGCAGGACAGGTTCACGGTAGTGGCGGTGTACTCGTGTCCGCCGCAAGCTGCCTTGCCGCTGATCCGCAGCAGGGCTCGCTCCCGGTAGGGGAAGCGTTCTTCCTTGCGCGGCCTCGGCAGTTCAACGCAGACCAGCAGCGAGGTGAGGTAGAGCACCATCGACACGGCGGTCCACGCGATGTTGAAGGCGAGTCCCGAGGCTGCCGCGTCGGCGGCCACCGCGCGCGCCAGGCCCATGCCTGAGAGCAGGATCAGGCAGCCATAGAGCGTGGCGAACTTCCCGTGGATCACCAGCTTGCTGCGATCCAGGCCCTTGTTGGTGACCTTGAACGGACGCCCGAACGGCTTGAAGAATGCGCTGACCAGTGTCGCGCTGACCGCCAGCGCGGCTACGATCTGCGTGACTTCAGTAAAGATGGGCAGCGCGCGCGAGCCGGTTACCCAGATGCTGTAGGCCCAGTAAAGCAGCAGCGCGGGCACGCCATAGGCAAGGAACTGCATCGGTTCGCCGTACAGCGTCGGCACGTCGAAGTACCAATACAACAGCGGCCCGGCCAGCAGCATGAGCGTGAAAGGGCGGCTCAGCCAGTGCAGCAGGCCGTGCACGTAATGCACGCGCTGGCCCAGTGTGTAGCCGCGCCCGCGCAGCGGCCCGTCGGCCGTGAGTGCTACCTGGATCGTGCCCAGTCCCCACCGGCTGCGCTGGCTGATGTATTCGGGCAGGCCTTCGGCGGACAGGCCCACGCTCAAGCGTTCGTTGAGCCAGCGCGTGACATAGCCGTGGGGCATCAGGCGATACGTCAGGTGGATATCCTCCGTGACCGTGCCGGTTGGGAAGCCGCCGATCAAGCTGAGCGCCTCGCGCCGGACCACGAAGGACGTACCGATGCAAAAGGCGGTGCCCCAGGCGTCCTTGGCGGGCTGCATCACATCGAAGAAGGCGCGCTGCTCGTCGACCCAGCATTCGGTCGAGCGCAGGTTGTACTGGATCGGGTCCGCGTTGTAGTAGAACTGCGGCGTCTGCACTACGCCGACCTTGGGGTCGGCGAACAGGCCGATGGTACGCATGAGGATGTTCTTGTTCGGGGCGAAGTCGGCATCGAGCACCATGATGTAGGGTGCGCCGCCGCCATGCTCCGCGCGGGCGCTATGCTGCAGGCCATTGTTGAGGTTGCCCGCCTTGGCATGCGTGTTGTCGGGGCGCGTGACGTAGTTGGCGCCGACCTGCGCGCAGAACGCCTTCAGCCAGTCGCGCTGGGTGTCGTCGAGTACCCACACGCGAAAATCCGGATAGTCGATCACCAGCGCGGCAACAATGGTCTTCTCCAGTATTTCCAGTCCTTCGTTGTAGGTTGCGATGAAGATGTCGACGCGGGGCACCGAGCGGCTGCGCCGCAGTGCTGCTTCGCCTGCATCGGCCGCTGGCGCATGGTTGCTGCCGCGCGTCAGCGTGACGATGGAGATCACGGTGTACGCGATCGTCATGATCTCGAACCCGAAGAAGGCATGCGCCCACAGGCTCGGGAAGGTCATTTGCCATTCGGGCAGCGTCTGGGTCCAGCGCCACGCGAGGTAGACGAGCAGCAGGGTTGCGGTGATGGCGCCGAACACGCAACGGTCAGAGTCCCGGGTGCGGTCTCCCCGCATGCAAAGCCAGGCGAGCAGCAAGGTGGCGGCGTTGATGACGAGCAGCGCCCTGCCATCGAGGAAGAATGCAAACATCGTTACTCCTTGGACGGAGGGGCGGAAATGGTGCCGGTGCAAGCGGCATCGACACATCCGGAAGGACGGAAGGGGTTCCAGCCTGCGGCGGCCAGCACCGCCCATGCGGTCGCGCCGAGGTGGGGCAGGTGGTAGTAGTAAAAGTCCTCCGTGGTGGAGGTCGGCCCGATCGAGAGGCCGGTGCGGATGCGTTGTTCCGGTGTGGCGTAAAGCAGGCCGGAGGGCGCGCGCTGTGACAGCAGCAGTGGCCAGAGCGATGAGGCATCCTGCGCGCGGCTGCTGGCGCGCAGCACCAGCGCGGCCTGGCCCGTGCCTTCGGTCCAGACGCCGTCGGGGTTGCCGTTGAAGCCGTAGCCGCCCTTGACGCCATGACGCTCGCGGGTCCAGTCCAGGCCCCTGCGCCAGTCCGCGGGCGCGTCTGGCACGGCGATCAGCGGCCATAACACCGCATCGAGAGCGGAGGGGCCGCTATTGAGCGAGCGGCCGTCGTCGCGCGTGCCGATCACGAAGCGGCCTTCGCGCGGCTGCCACATCGCCTCGACGAAACCGCGCGCGCGCCGCGCCGCCACCGGCCAGCGCGGATCGTTGCTGAGGCGGGCCAGCCAGATGAACGCGGCATAGGCATCGACGTTGTGCTCGGTGGACTTCCAGGACTGGCGGGTGGGGCTGGGTTCCTCGCCGAAGTAGCCGCCGATGAAGCCGCCCGGGGGACCGGCATCGAAGAGCGTGGCGTCGACCCAGCCCATCAGCGCCGCGGCACTGTCGAGATAGCGGCGTTCGTGGGTGCTGTCGTAGACCGCCAGCAGCATCAGCGCGGCCCACGCCACATTGCCCGTGGCGGTGCCGGCCTGGTACGCGTCCTCGAACCAGCGCTGGCTCGGCGTGTCCCACCAGCCGGGCAGGGGCGCGGGGCCTGCCGGCAGCGCGCCGGCGCGGTAGGCATTGCGCAGCCGGTTATCGTGGTAGTGACGATCGTGCGCGCTGGCAGCAACCATGGCGTCCGCTATGCGGCGCGCATCGCCAACGCGGCGGCAGGCCACCAGCGCGATGCCCGCGAGCGCGTTGTCATAGACGAACGCCGCTTGCTGCAAGGCGGGTGCGAGCGGACCCTGCCCCGGTGCGGGCTCGTAGCTGCCGAGCATCACCGGGCCCTGGCCCGGCACCGCCGCGACCCGCGCGGCAATTGCCTGGCAGGCGCCCGCCAGCAACTGCTCGCGCGCTTGCGCCGGGGGCGCCTGGGCGGCGGCGGGCGGCGCCAGGATCATGGCCAGGCTGGTCATGCCGGCCAGCAGCGGTGGCAGCATTCGGCGGCGTAAGGTGGGTGAGGCGGGCGAGGTGGGTAAGGTGGGTAAGGTGGGTAAGGTGGGTAAGGCCCGGTTCATGGCGATCTCCTGCCTTGCGTCGGATTCGCTGCCGTCAGATCAGCGTGCGCACATGGCCCCACCAGGGCTGGTCGAGGCTGACCTTGGCCCAGCGGCCCAGCGCACAGCGATCCGCCGCCGCGCCGGCGCTCTGCTGAGGCAACGCCGGTAAGGGCTTGTCCAGTTTGGCGATCAGGTAGATCTCGTTTTTCTCGATGGGCGGGAACGGCACGAAGTAGCGCGCCTGCTCGCCATCGGGCGCGCGCGGCAGGATTTCAGCAACCTTGCCGGCCAGCGGCGCGGCAACGCCGTCCACGCGCACCGTCACCTTGGTGCCGGGCAACAGGTCGTTGCTGAGGCTGCGGGGGAACACGGCCACCACCCGGGGTTGCGCGCAATTGGTACTGCGCAGCAAGGTCGCGCCGGCCGCGACGCGCGTGCCGGGCGGTGCCAGCACGTCCTGGACCATGCCGGAATCGTAGGCCTTGATATCCAGGTTGGACATGCGTTGGACGCGCTGTTCTTCCTGCGCGATCAGGGAGTCAACCGACTTGCCATACTGCTCAAGCTGGGTCAGCTCCGCCCTGAGCTGGGTGATCTCCGCGCTCAGTTCGTCGTGCCGCTGCGCCAGCGTGGAGACCGCGCCATCGGTGCTGGAGAGGTACACCTTGCCCTTGGCTGCCTGGCTGTTGCTGAGCGCGTTGTCGAGCTCGGCGCGGATCGCTTCCTTGGAGTTCGACAGGATCGACAACTGGTAGCGGGAGGCATTTGTGTAGGCCTCGCTGACCGCGCCCGCCCATTGCATGGCCTGGTTGCGGTTCACCACGTCTTCCTGCTGGTCTACCTGTTCCTTGGCCATTGCCATGCGGGCCTGGATGCCGCGGATCTTGGCGGCGTGTTCGGCTTGTGCGGCTGCCTGGTATTTCCTGGTCTCCTGGTCGGTCGCGTCAAGGCGGGCCTGATCGCCTTCGAGCTTGGCTTTGGCCGCATCGTAGCGTTGCTGGTTGTCCAGCTTCTTGCCCGTCAGTTCCACCAGCAAGGCGCGGTCGATATTCTGGTTCTGCACGCTCATCAGCGTGTCTCCCGGCGCAAATGAGGCGCCCACCGAAATCCGCTGGCCCGCCACCACGCCTTCGACCGGGGTGGTGACCAGGTTGACAGGTCCATCGACCACGGCGCGTTCCGACGAGCGCGTGAACACGGGTGGAAACATCACGGCCAAGATCACCCAGACGATAAAGGCGGCCACGCCGTAGCTGGTCAGGCGTGGCACCACGTGCCAGAGTCGGTGTTGGGTCAGCTCGCGGCTGCCTCTCGCGGGCGCCGGATGCTCTGTGCGCAATTCCGGTAGGTGCGTGGCCGGGGGGCGGCTTTGTTCGATTTTGTCGCTCATGGCATCCTCACTGGCAAGTTTGCGCGATCGGGTTCGCAAAACGAGCGGCAAGCCGTTGGCACCGGGCGTGTCGGCAAGACGCACGTTCCCTGTAAAGCAAGTCCCCCAATATTTCTTCCGCGATGCGTTGTTTCACGGCCCAGCCGGACCGCTTGCGCATCTGTGTGTGGACCAAGACGTGCCGGGTCCGTGGATCTGCCCGCGCTCCGGCTGAGCGCAGGAGCGGGGCGAATGCGTATGACCCGAGGGCCATCGACGATACTCGCGGATGTGCAGGACTCGGGTTCGCTGCACGGTGGCGAGTGAATGAAGGCTAGCCAAGAAGCCGTGCCAGTGCTGTAAGAATGTGTAAGAGCAGGATGTCACACCGTTGAAATCAATGGCATCCGATGCCCCATTTCCCATGCGGGCAGAGACCTGGCTGTCACATACGCACGGGCGCATTTTCGGAGGGTGAGGCATTCCCCGCCGCCTCTGCGGACATTGTTTCTTCTCATGGCGCAATGGCCTGTGCGCCATGCTCGCCACTCGATCGCCTGCCGCCCGGCGGGGCGGGCAATGGGTGTTCTCTGTGCTCTGTCTTCTGTTTGCAACACGCACCGTGAAGCAGCAGCACGCATGAAAAAAAGCCGGCGCAGGGCCGGCCTCTCGATCATGCCACGGCGACGAATACACGCCATGGTACTCGGCAATTCAGCGTATCAACATCAACGCGCGCTTGTGTCCGCGTACACGCGCTCACCCGCCACCCACGTCTGGGTCACGCGGGTCTTCCAGATCTCGGCCGGCGCCACTTTGAACAGGTCCTGGTCGACCAGGATGGAGTCGGCCCACTTGCACGGCTCCAGCGAGCCCGGCATCTTCTCCTGGTGCTCCGCGTAAGCGGCGTCCAGCGTGAAGGCGCGCAAGGCCTGGGTCAGGGTCATGGCTTGCTCCGGATGCCAGCCCTTGATCGGGCGCACTTCGTGGTCGGTACGCGTGACCGCCGCATGCAGGCCGAAGAAGGGGTTGGCGGATTCCACCGGGAAGTCCGAGCCGCCGGCAATCACGGTGCCTTGTTTGAGCATGGTCTGCCAGGCGTAGGCGCCCTTGATGCGTTCCTTGCTGATGCGGTCCTCAGCCATGTTCATGTCGCTGGTGGCATGGGTGAGTTGCATCGAGGCGATCAGGTCGAGCTGCTTGAAGCGCGGGATGTCCGGCAGCGCTACGGCCTGGGCATGCTCGATGCGGTTGCGCAGTTCGCGGCCGCCGACTTCCTTGTCGGCCACCTCGATCGCCATCTTGACGCTCGCCTGCATGGCCGCGTCGCTCATGAACAGCAGGCCGCTGTGCACGTGGTCATCCGAGTACGGCGCCATCAGCGCCGCGCCACGGCTGCCGAGTGCGCCGTCGCCGTACAGCTTGACCGCGCGCAGGTAGCAGCGGTCGTTGCCGTAGCCGGAGAACAGGCCCTTGGCGCTGAGCGCCTTGAGGTCGTCGCCGGTGTCGCGGATCATGCCCTAGATGCGCGTGGCCCACATTGACTGGCGCGGCCGGCATCCGACCGGGCCCGGCCAGCACAAGGCGGGATGCACGGCAGTACATTTACCGGCTGATACATCGGGCGGCATCATAAGAGAAAACGCCGCCCGGGGAAAGGCGCGGGGCGGGGCCGCGGCAGGTTTTGCGCTGGTTGCGGCGCGGCATGGCTAGAATCTGGGGTTTGCATCCTCGCGGTATCCGGACCAATCCTCATGAACCTGCCCTTCAACGACAGCTATCTTCTACACATCGCGCTTAGCGTCGGCATCGTGCTGGCCGGCATGCTGGCCGTGAAGTTCATCAACCGATTTTTCCAGGCTCGCCAGCAGGGGGACAAGGACAATCGCGGCAGCTATCGCGCCTGGACCGTGGCCTCGCGCAACGCGGTTGCCGCGGTGGTGTTCCTGCTGCTGCTGGGCATCTGGGTGTCCGAGCTCAAGAGCGTGGCGATCTCGCTGACCGCCTTCGCGGTGGCCCTGGTGATCGGCGGCAAGGAACTGGTGATGTGCTTCCTGGGCGCTTTCCTGCGCATGATGGCGCGCCCCTTCCAGCTTGGCGATGTCGTCGAGATCGGCCCGCATTCCGGCGAGGTGGTGGACATGGACGCGCTCACCACCACGCTGGTGGAGATTGCCGGCGCGCGCCAGTTCACCGGTTCCACGGTGCAGATTCCCAACAGCATGTTGCTGACGGTAGCCGTGCGCAACCACTCCCAGGCGGGCAAGTACACCCTGGACACGCTGCGCATCCCGTTGCCGGAGAAGAGCGACCCGGACCGCGTCGAGGCCGACCTGATCGCGATCACGGAAGAGGTGTGCGCCGGCTTCCTGGCCGAGGCCCGGCACAGCCTGCAGGAATACGGCGGCTCGCGTTTTCTCGATCTCTCGCAGTTCGAGCCGCGCGTGATGTTCGAAGCCATGGCGGCGGACCGGCTCGATGCGCTGGTGCGGTTTCCGGTGCCGGTGGGCTCGCGGCTGTCGATCGCGCAGCAGATCCTGCGCAAGTACCACCAGCGGCGCAACGCGCAACCGGCGCCCGCGCAACAAGACAAGGCGGCGTCGCATTCCTGATCCTCGGGCGCCTGGCTGCGCAGCAGGCCGGGGGCGGGCGCTGTTTTATGGCTTCACTGAATGGCGTTTCGGTTGTATGGTAGCCGTGCCGCCGCCGTTGCCGGGGACGGAAACCGTCGCGAATTGTGCCGAACAAGATCGAACAACGAGGAGATCCATGAAAGCCGCTGTCCTGCATCAACCCAAGACCCCGCTTGTGATCGAAGACGTCGCCATTGGCAAGCCGGGCCCGCACGAGGTGCTGCTGCGCACGGCGGCGGTGGGCGTTTGCCACTCGGACCTGCATTTCCTGGACGGCGCCTATCCCTTCCCGATGCCGGTGGTGCTTGGGCACGAGGCGGCCGGCGTGGTCGAGCAGGTGGGTTCCGAAGTGCGCACGGTCAAGCCCGGCGATCACGTGATCACTTGCCTGTCGGCCTACTGCGGCCATTGCGAGCATTGCCTGACCGGCCACCTGTCGCTGTGCGTGGAGCCCGACACCAAGCGCCGCGAGGGCGAAGAGCCGCGCCTGCTGGCGGCCAAGGGCGCGCCGATGAACCAGTTCCTGAACCTGTCGGCATTTGCCGAGCAGATGCTGATCCACGAGCACGCGCTGGTGGCCATTCGCCGCGACATGCCGCTGGACCGCGCCGCGCTGATCGGCTGCGCGGTGACCACCGGCATGGGCGCGGTCATCCACACCGCGCGCGTGAGCCCGGGCGAGACCGTGGCGGTGATCGGCTGCGGGGGCATCGGGCTGGCCACCATCAACAGCGCGGCCATTGCCGGCGCGGGCCGCATCATCGCGATCGACCGGGTGCCTGGCAAGCTGGAGCTTGCCAGGCAATTCGGCGCGACCGATGTCATCAACGCGGCTGACGTGGATGCGGTGGAAGCCGTGCGCGAGCTGACCCGTGGCGGCGTGCACCATGCGTTCGAAGCCATAGGCCTGAAGCAGACCGCTGAGCAAGCCTTCTCCATGCTGCGCCGCGGCGGCACCGCCACGGTGATCGGCATGATCGCGCCGGGCGTGAAGATCGAGATCAAGGGCACGGACTTCCTGGCTGAGAAGCGCATCCAGGGCTCGATGATGGGCTCCAACCGCTTCCCGGTGGACATGCCGAGGCTGGTCGATTTCTACCTGTCGGGCAAGCTCAAGCTGGACGAGCTGATCTCGCGCCGCATGCCGCTGGAGAACATCAACGAGGCCTTTGACGAACTGCGGCGCGGCGAACTGGCGCGCTCCGTGATCATGTTCGAGCACTGAAGGCCGGCGGCGGTCTATGCCGCTTCGACAGCCGTTTTCCCCGCCGCGCCAGCGCGCCCTCCGGGCCGGGGTGGTGAAGCAACAGGTGCGACAGCTGCGTGATGGCAAAGGCGTAGATCAGGTCGAAGAACAGCTCGCCCTCGGTCACGCGGGCTTTGCGGCCATCGCGCGCTCGCAACAGGCCGGCACTGGTGCTTGGGTTCATGGCAAAAGGCTCCTCCCGTTCTCCGTGCGGGAAATTTGCCACAGTTCGGGGAGAAACGCAGCAGAAGCCTGTGGGGCCGGGTTGCTATCCGGCTATGCCAGCGGCCGTCCTGGCGCGGCCGATGCCGATGCCGCGGCCTCGGCCGCCCGCCGCACAGCTGCCGGGTAGCGCACCGTGAAGATGACGGCGCCGGCGAACGCAGCCACCGTCGCCGCCACATCGACCCACAACGGGATGGCGCTGACGTATTCCGCCGCGGCGTCGGCGGCTACCATCACCGCCAGCGCGGCGGCCCACGCCAGCGTGATATGCCGGTTCACCGCCAGGAAGCGCGGCGACGCCCAGTATTCCCTGGGCACCTGCTCGCGGGCATATTGCAGCGTGAACGGGCGTCCGATCGCCAGCGAGACCAGCACGATCGCCAGCAAGCCTGCATCCACCGCGAGCCGCACCGTGGCCACCGTCCATTGCGGCGCGGCGCTGACGGTATAGAGCAGCAGCAGCGCGAACAGGGCCAGGCTGCCAAGCTCCAGCACCTTGAGCGATTCGCCGCGCCGCCACATGCGCAGGCACAGCAACAGCGAGACCACGAAGGCCGCGGCCAGGCCGGCCAGCGGCGAGATGCTCCGCATGGCGATAAAAAAAGCGACGAACGGGGCAAAGCCAATCAGTATTCCCATGCTGCTCTCCTTGGGTTGGTTTGCGGCCCGGAACAAGCCCGGCCGCCAGGCAGTGGATGTCGATGCGCGTCTTGTTGCCGGATCAGTCCGCACCGCACCAGTTGCCATGAAAACCGAACGGCACGCGGTGCGAAAGCTGTACCGTGGCAACCGGCCCATCGGCAATCGCGCTGGCATCCAGCACGACCAGGTCGCTGCGCGCCTGCACGCCCCGGTAGACCGTAGCCAGCAGCCAGCCATCGCCTTCGGCGCTGTCGGCTGCGCGCGGCACAAACACCGGCTCGGACAAGGCATCGCCTTCGGGCAACTGGTAGGTGGCGCGCTTGCCGCTGCGCAGGTCCAGGTGGGCCAGGCTGTCGTAGCTGCCACGCGCGCTGCTCTCGTATTGGCGCAGCGCGTAGTAGCCATGGTGATACGGCAGCGTGGAGAAGCGCTCGTCGAAGCGCGGGAACTCGCCCGCCATGTCGTCCAGGTATTCGCGCGTGAACGTGTCCGACTTGCCGGCCATGTCGAAGGTCCAGCGGCACAGCCGAGCGCCGGTGCCGTCGCCGTTGGGATTGAAGATGGGGGAGGATTCATACTGCATCACGTCGGCGATGACCTTGTTGCCGGCGTCCCAGGCATTCATCACGTGAAATACGTAGCAGGCCTCGCCATGGAACCAGCGCATCTGCGCGGTGCCGCCATTGCGCGGCATGATGCCGATGTGCGAGCCCTTTTGCGGCTCCCACGCGTAAGCCGGCTCGCCGCGCATGGCACGCTCCATGCTGCCGGTGAGCGGCAGGATGGGAAACAGCACATGCTTCTGCGTGACCATGAAATCGTGGACCATGCTGGGAAACGGCGCTTCGAAGTGTTCGAGGCG
The DNA here is from genome assembly GCF_058809705.1 of Cupriavidus sp. MPR-AND1C. NCBI lineage: Bacteria > Pseudomonadati > Pseudomonadota > Betaproteobacteria > Burkholderiales > Burkholderiaceae > Cupriavidus > Cupriavidus sp. MPR-AND1C. The sequence goes on from NZ_JBXASU010000006.1 coordinate 35,054, forward strand.
CTGCAGCTGCCCGTTGCGATCCACCACGCCGTAGCGCATGCCGGGGGTGAAGGGGCCATCGGCCGAGTAGGCGAAGAACACCATCTCGCCGTTCACCGGGTCCACCTTGGGGTGCGCGGTCATCGCGCCGGTAAGCTTGCCGCCGTAGTCGACATCGCCGCGCGTGGCCAGGGTCTGGGCGTCCAGCTCCACCGGCAGGTCGGCTTCTTCCAGCGCCAGCAGGCGGCCGGCGTGGCTGAGGATATTGGTATTGGCCACGCCGGCGTTCTGCCCAAGCACTGACGGATCGGTGGTGGCCGGGTTGCCCCAGCTGCCGAACAGCGCATGCCCAGCAGCTTGCTCGCGCTGGAACTTGTTGGTGCGTACCCAGCGGTTGCGGTAGCGCACGCGGCCGTCTTCCATGTGGAAGGCGTGCACCATGCCGTCGCCGATGAACCAGTGGTAATGCGCATCGCGCGGGGCGTACTGCGGGTTTGGCCCGTTGCGATAGAGCGTGCCGCGCAGCGCGCGCGGCAGCTCGCCAAGCACCGGCAGGTCGGGCGCATCGCATTCCATCAGGATGGGGGCGAAGTTGCCACTGAGATAGGGCGTGGACGGGAACGGCTGGCTCATCGGGAGCTCCTTTTTCTCTGCTGCCGGATTGGCTTCGGCATGGATGTGGGGACGGGTTCGCTAACGGTTTCATGACCTGCTTCATTCCCCGCTTCGAGACTTGCCGCGGGCATGGGCGCGCGCATGCCCGCAGCCAGCAGCCGCAACATCTCGGCGTGGATAACGCGGAAATCGGGTTCGCCGGGCAGCTTGCCGGCCAGGCGCAGCATCACCAGCCCGTGGATCGAGGCCCAGATCACATAGCTCAGCACCTGCGGGTCGCCGTGGATCAGGCCGCGCTGCGCCATGGTTTCCAGATGCGCGCTCATGGTGCGGCGCGCACGCGAGCCGGCGCGCTCCAGGTCGGGGTAGCGGTCGTCGTCCGGCTGGGTCATGTCGAACATCAGCCGGTAGGCATTGGGCTGGGCAAAGGCAAAGGCGAGATAGGCCTCGCCGACCGCGCGCGCGCGGTCGCGCGGCTCGGCAACGCTGGCGCCGGCGGCCTCAAGGGTGGCGGCGAAACGGTCGAACGCGGCGGTGCGTACCGCCGCCAGG
>NZ_JBXASU010000006.1:36209-183723 GCF_058809705.1 Cupriavidus sp. MPR-AND1C
CCGCCCCCCCCCCCGCCAGGATGTCGTCCTTGTCCTTGAAGTAGCGGTAGGGCGTCATCGGGCTGCAGCCCAGTTCCTCGGCGAGCTGGCGCATGCTTACGCTGGCTACGCCGCCTTCGGCGAAGCGCCGCTCCGCTACCGCGCACAGGCGGGCCTTGAACGCGTCGATCTCTTCCTGGGTGAGGTTTTTTGCCATGTCTGTTGGGGTGGGGCGATCCGTGTGTGTGCCGATTGAAGCATGTCGCCTTCTGCTGCGATGCTGCTTTGGCAACAATAATTTACAGTGTATATTTACGATGTAAATAGTCAAGGAAAGAATGGAAGGCAACGCTGCCCGCGCGTCATTGTTCGCCGCATGGGACAATCCCCCACATTGACGCGCACGACTCGCGATGCGCGCCATGTGGCACGGGGATGGCGAATGAAGACGATCGAATGGAAGGACTGGGAGATTTTCTGCCGGGTGGTGGAGGGTGCCAGCTTCACCAAGGGGGCGGATCTGGCCGACGTGCCGAAGTCATCCGCCAGCGCGGCGGTGTCGCGGCTGGAAGTGCAGCTGGGCGTGCGCCTGTTCGAGCGCACCACGCGCCGCGTGCGGGTGACCGAGCGGGGCCAGCAACTCTACGACCGGGTCGCGCCCCTTTTTAACGAGCTGCGCGAAATCAGCGCCGAGGCAGTGTCGGTCAGCGAGCAAGTCAGTGGAACCCTGCGCATTTCCACACCCTATGAGGTTGGCTCCCTGCACATCTCGCCCATCCTTACACAGTTGCTGCGGCTGCATCCCGAGTTGCGCGTGCAGGTCGATGTGAGCTGGGAGCAGCCCGACCTGGTCGAGCAAGGCTACGACCTGGCCTTTGTGATGACGACCACCGGCCTGCACGACAGCTCCTTTGCCAGCAAGCGGGTGGTGCGCATCGAGCGCGGCTTTTTTGCCGCGCCATCGCTGATCCGCGCGCGGGGCTTGCCGCGCACGCCACAGGAGCTGGCCGGCTGGCCCCTGCTGGGCGACGCCGAGGACCGGCGCTGGGAGTTCCTGCGCGACGGTGTGGAGGTGGCCAACATGGCGGTGGAGCCGCGCATGCGCACGCAGAGCGCGGAGATCCGCCTGAAAGCCGCCACCGATGGCCTTGGCGTGGCCCGGCTCTCGCCACGCTACGCGCAGGATGAGCTGGATCAGGGGCGCCTTGTGCGGGTGCTGCCGGCGTATTCGTCGTCGCCGCTGAAGGTGTTTGTGCTGATGCCCGCGCGCAAGCTGATGCCGGCCAGCGTCAGGGCATTTCTCGATGTGCTGGAGCGCACCCTGGGCACCACGGATCGGCAGGGCGCGGTTGACGTCGGGATCACCGGCTGAGGCCGCGAGGCCGCGGTGAGGCCGGGGCCAGGGCCAGCTCCGCAGCCTCAATACGGCTGGTCGCCGGTCCTGATCTCCAGCCCCAGTGTCTCGGCCACGGTCGTCATTTCTTCATCATCCTCGCCGCGGGCGATCCAGCCTGCATAGGCATCGCCATCGGTGTTCCAGTTCCAGAGCGTGATGCCGGCCAGCCGCAACTGCTCATGAGCCAGTTCCATCAGCTCCGGCACGCTGGCCTTCTCCAGGAACTCCTCGTCCTGCGGATCCTCCACGCCCCAGTCCAGCTCGATATCGAGCCTGGCGCACAGCTCATCCATGCAACTGATGAAGGACGCGGCGTCTTTCCAGTCCACATAGAAGCCCGCTTCCCAGTCGATCACGTCCTTCAGGATCCAGAGCAGTTCCTGGCCTTCGACCGCATCCGCGTCGTCCGAGTTGGCGAGGGCTTCGTCGAACAGCATCCGGTGCTTCTCCACCATGGCTGCGTCGTCGAAGTTGATCAGCTCAATCAGGCGCCAGAGCGCCTCGCGCACCTCGTTGCTCAGTTCGTCGCTCATTGCATCAGCCCTCCATCGGTGCGGCGCCGGCTCGGCGCATTGAAAACGGAAATGGTGTCGTCCACGGATGAGCCTGTGCTCAGCCGGCAATGCGCAGGATCTCGCGTTGCCCGCGCGGCGTCACGCGCAGCGCGCGCGATGTGGTGGTGGGCTCGATCCAGCGGTTGGTCATCATGTTATCGAGCAGCGCCGCGCCAAGCGCGCCGCCGAGGTGCGGCTTGCGCTCGCTCCAGTCGGGGCAGGTGCAGGCAAACTGCCGCCGCTTGCGGCGCGCGAGATCCAGGTCCACGCCAAGCTGCACCATGCCCGCACTGCCGCTGTCGGTGAGGTCCACTGCCGTGCCGTGCACCACGATCCAGTTGGCATGCGACATACGTTCGAACAGGGAAACCGCAAGCTCGCCCGCCAGGTGGTCATAGCAGGTGCGCGCCTGGCGCAAGGCCGCCGGCGCGGTACGCGACGCGGGCACCGCGCGCACGCGCGGCGCCTGGCTGGCCAGCGACGCACTGGCGAGCGCCTCGATGGCTACGCCGATCTCCGGCGTGGCGAGCCGGTAGTATCGATTGCGCCCGCGCGTCTGCACGGCGAGCAGGCCGCCCTCACTCAGCCGGGCCAGATGACCGCTGGTGGACGATGCCGACAAGCCGGCAATGGCCGCAAGCTCGCCAGCCGGGCGGGCGCTGCCGTCCATCAGCGCCCACAACATGGCGGCGCGTCCCGGGTCGGCAAGCAGGCCGGCCATCTGGCTGATGCTGGGAGCGTATTCCATAGTTCATTCCGCAATGAAGCAACGAATGCAGTATAGACGCTCGGTGGAGGATTTGATGGGTAGTGCGAATTAAGTTCTTACAAGCGAATTAAGTTCTTACTAGCAAATTAAGTTCTTACTAATCGGTCTCTGGTGTTCCACGTTGTATGACAAGTCCTTCGCGTTGCCAGGCCGGTTAGGACTCGCCTCCGAGGCGCGCGTGCGTGTTACCCAGCTTGTGTTCGGTCCGTACTCGCCGTTCCCGGTAGCCTACCGCGTGACCGGCCCAGATGCGGAGACCTTGCGCCGTATCGCTGCCGATGTCCAACAAGTGATGGACGCAAGCCCCATGATGCGCACGGTCAACACCGATTGGGGGATGCGCGTACCGCATTGAACAAGCGGGTTCCATCGAGGAATCGGCCAAGGCAACGAAGGCCATGCTGCCGCTGTTCCCAATCATGCTGGCGCTCACCCTGCTGATTCTCATCTTCCAGGTGCGGTCCATCCCGGCGATGGTCATGGTGTTCCTGACGAGCCCGCTGGGCTTGATTGGCGTGGTGCCGACCTTGATCCTGTTTGGGCAGCCATTCGGCATCAACGCGTTGGTCGGTTTGATTGCGTTGTCGGGCATCCTGATGCGCAACACCTTGATCCTGATCGGGCAGATTCACCACAACAAAGAGGAAGGGCTGGACCCGTTCAAGGCCGTTGTGGAAGCTACTGTTCAGCGCGCACGCCCAGTGATTCTCACTGCGTTGGCCGCTATCCTGGCCTTCATTCCGCTGACCCATTCGGTGTTCTGGGGCGCGCTGGCTTACACGCTCATCGGCGGGACGTTCGCCGGGACGATTCTGACACTTGTGTTTTTGCCGGCCATGTACGCGATATGGTTCCGGATACTTCCGAGTTCCACGGCAGAAATCCACAAAGATCTGGAAGCGAGCGAGCGAGCGCGCTGCACGGCAACTTATGCCAGAGTAAGTCTTCATAAAGCTATTCGTACGTTAATTCGGACGGGCCCTCTTCAAAGGATTTGGTTAGTCTTCGAGACCTTGATGCGGTCGCCGCTACAGTCGGACCCCAGCCCCAGGCCGGGGTCGTCGAACTGGGTCACTCATGGTTCGAACGGCCAGACTGGCATCAAGGAGTCTTTGGACTCAGTTGCTCAATTTCGAAGCGAATGGAAGGCACCGTATGGTTCCACCGAATACTTGAGAACGCAGGGCAATGCGAACGCGATCGCAAACATCAGTGCGGGGGCCAGCTTCGCATCGTCCAAAAGACACTCACAGAGTGCCTACCGAGTAGCCGGCTGTTTTGCACCCTGCCTCAGCTGTCTCGCTGTTACAGCAAATTGTTGCCATTGGTCGACCGCCGTCCACCATCGTGCTCTGTTTCGAGGCTTCGCTCCAGCAGCGTCAAGTCATCTCGAAGCAACTGAAGAATCGCCGAAGGGCCTGGTGCACTCAGTTTCCGGTTGGCCGGTTGTTCGACGGAACTCAGCGCCATGTCTGCGATCTGTGCGGCCACATCCTGCATCGACGCCTGGCCTTCGGGGTTAAACCACCACGCCGTCCAGTTGCACATCCCGATGATCGAAAAAGCGGCAACCCGCGCGTCGACGACGCGGAACTTTCCCTGGTCAATGCCGTGCTCGATGGCCTGCCGAAACTGGTCGAGCACAGAGCGTCGGGATTGTTCTGCAATTTTCCGCTGCTCTGGAGGCAAGTTCTGTTCATTACGCTCGACAACCCGGAATTGCAGGGGGTGCGTCAGTATCAACATGGCGTGACGCAAGACCAAATGTCGAAGCACCCCAGAAGGCGTACGCATTTGCTCAGGAATGGCCTCTGTCGCAAGCTGGGCTGCGGCACGCGTCACCGTCGCAGTGAGCTCCTCCAGAATGGCTTCCTTGGACTTGAAGTAGTAGTAAAGCGCCGGCCGACTCAGTCCCAACGCATCTGCGATGTCATTGAATCCTGTGCCATCGAATCCGCGTTCAATGAACAGGCGCGTTGCTGCCTCAAGGATGGAGTCTCGTTGTGCATCGCTCTTGCTTTGTGACTTCGCCATGATTGTTTCGTTTTTGACGCCTGCGTCGAGAAGCTTTACACGATAAAGCATAGGGTGGGTGGTACGCCATTCGCCTAAGCCATATTTGCCCGAACTTCCCGTGAAAGATACTCATACGACTCTTTTTGATGCTTGTCAAAAAATTTACTCAAGCGTAGAAAAATGGACTATGCTGTAAAAAACGGAGTAGATGATGACAAGTTCCCAGACGCCCCGGCCTGAGGCCAATGCCGCTTCGGGGCCCATTGCAGGTTTCCTGAACACGGATTGGAATCCGCGTGATGTTCCGCCGGGCACAACGACTCGTAACGTCGTGCTGCGAACCGAGGATGGCGCGGCTACGGGGGGATCGCTCTATGCGATCGGCCAACCCGACACAGTCGTGTGCATCATGCATCCGCGGGAATTTATGGCCTGCCATTACCTGATCCCCGACATCGTTGAAGCGGGGTATGCAGCGTGGTCGCAGTCACCGCGCTCGGTCGGCAACGACCAGCGTCTCGAACATGAGTTCGCGCTCTACGATGTGGCGGCTAGCGCGCGGTTTCTGCGCGAGGCAGGCTTCCGGCGGATTGTGCTGCTGGGCAACTCGGGTGGTAGCGGCCTGTACGCACTCTATGTGCAGCAATCCAATGCCGCGCCAGAGTCCCGCATCGCGCGAACCCCCGGCGGTCGAGCGACAAAGCTCACTTCGGCATTGCTGCCAGCCGTAGACGGCGTGGTCTTTGTTGCGCCTCATCCTGGGCAGGGAGTACTCCTTCAAGGCTGCATCGACCCGGCCGTCACTGACGAGCTGGATCCGCTGTCGGTCGACCCGAAACTTGACGCCTTTGCCGCGGTCAACGGCTTCGCGCCAGCTCCTCAGTCGTCGACATATCAGTCTGAGTTTGTCACGCGGTACCGAGCTGGCCAGCTTGCACGCGTACAGCGGCTCGACGAAGTTGCCAAAGCAATGATCGCCGAACGCATGGATGCCCGTGACCAGGTGAAGCGGAACCCCGCGACGGTCAGTGACGCGGTGAAACGGCGCGCAGCCCACACGCAACTGTTCACGGTTTGGCGCACCGATGCGGATCTGCGCTGCTTCGACCTGTCGCTTGACCCGTCCGATCGCAAATATGGCTCGCTGTGGGGGGCTGACCCCTTTGTCTCGAACTACGGCTCTGTCGGCTTTGGTCGGGTCTGCTCGCCAGAGGCATGGCTCTCGACGTGGTCCGGTCAATCCTCCAATGCTGCACTGTCTCTGACCGCGCCGTCGATTTCCCAGCCGACATTGCTGATCGAATACACCGCGGACCAGGCGTGCTTCCCGACGGTGATTGCCAGCATCTTCGACAGCATTGGCACGACACAAAAGCAACATCAATGCGTACGCGGCGATCACCATGGTCGCGCGCTGGCAAAGGGGGAAGAGCCAGGCCGCTATGCCGCCGGGCGTCTCTTGCAGGAATGGCTGCGCGAGACCTTCCCGCAATAACGTATTCGACTTTGTTTGATCTGGAGACAGAATAATGCATGCAAGTACTTCCCCGTACGACGCGACGCAACTGCGTTTGCACGGTGTAGACCACACCGCGCGGCCAACATGGCGCCTGAAGGAAACCGTGACGTTCTATCGGGATGTAGTTGGCCTTCCGTTGATTCACACCATTTCGGCACGCGGCTGGGGTCCTGCCACCCACCCAGATTTCCTGCATTTCTTCTTTGATAGTGGAAATGGCAGCACCATTGCGTTCTTCTACTATCTGGGCGCGGAAGAACCCACTAGCCTCGAAGGTCGCGCTGCCCACGCCCCCTTTCCAGATGATCACGTCTTCGATGCTACGCACACGGCATGGCTCGTCGACACGCAGGAAGAGCTGCTGGCGTGGAAAGCTCGGCTGGAGGAGCGCGGCGTGGTTGTGTCGGCAGAAACAGCCCACGAAGTCATCGAGTCGATCTACTTCCGCGATCCCAACGGATACTTTATCGAGATCACACGCAAGCTGCGTGCCCTTGAGCCGCTGGACGCCCGTGATGCAAACGCGACGTTGACCGCCGCAATCGAACTCGAGGATGAAGCACGTGCCGCGCAATCGCGCGTGACCTCAATCGATGACATTTGGGTGAGAAAAGCCGAGATTCTCAGCCGCAGCCTGGAGATTGCACAGGAGGCGTGTCAAGCATGAGAAAGTCCATCCTGCGCATCTTTGTACTCAACGTCCCGGAGTTTGCGTCGCTGACGGAAGCTGCTCGCGGCATGCCTGAATGTCAGCTCAGCACGGCGGGTGACTATACGGTGATCTCTGCCAGTGAGCCGATCGAATTCGGACGACGCGCGCTGGGCCTGAAGCCCGCCGTATGGTACGGGCTCTTTACTGGTGGCCTTGACGGCATGATTGAAGAGTTTGGTCGGGACACAGTTCGCGTCGCACCACGTCGTCAAGCAGCGTGACGGCAGGGGTGATTATGAAACTCAGGAATTTCCCCATCGAAGGCGTTGCGTATTGCAGCGACGCTGACGCGCAGAAGTATCTTGCGAGCGGCGCGTGGATTGATAACACGCTGGGCAATGCGTTGCGCGAGTCGGCGTCGCGTACCCCCGACCGCATGGCGTTTATCAGTGATGAGCGGTCGATCACGTTCAAGGAGCTCGAAGAGCAAAGCGAGCGGCTCGGTGCGGCATTGCATCTGTTGGGTCTGAATCCCGGGGATCGGGCGATCTTTCAGATGGGTACAACGATCGAGACCGTCATTGCATTGATGGGCAGCTACAAGGCAGGCGTTGTTCCGGTTTGCGCCGTCCCACAGTATCGGGAAGTTGAGATTGGTCATCTGTCGAACCAATCCGAGCCGCGTGCCTACTTTGTTCAGACCGATTTCAGTGCTTTCGACTTGCGTGAGTTTGCGCGGACGATGGCGCAACGTCATCCATCCCTGCAGCACCTGATCGTGGCCCGCGGGGAACCTGGTTCGGAGAGCCGCGGGCTCCAGGAAGCAGGCATGGACGCCTTAATTGCATCGGTGTCCTATGAGTATGCCCGTAAGGTTTTGGCCAACGTCTGCATTGGAAGCGGAGATGTTCTCAGCTTCCAGCTCTCAGGCGGAACAACTGGTGTGCCCAAGATCATTCCGCGATTCCACGGCGAGTATCTTGGACATGCTGTTGCCTGTATGCGCCTGCTTGGCCAAACCGAGAACAGTCGGGTCATCTGGTCGCTTCCGCTTCTGCACAATGCTGGCCAACTGTACGTGCTGGTGCCGGTTATCGCTGGCGGTATGTCGGCGGTGCTTATGCCGCGGGTTGACATCCCCAGGATGCTCGATCTGATTGAACAGCATCGTGTGAGTCATGGCATGTCCATTGGACCCGTTGCGCCGCAGATGATTGCCTATGCGGAAGTTCGCAAGCACGATCTATCGTCGCTCGAGCTGTTCGGCACGATGACACGATCCGATGCCCTAGAGGACCATCTTGGCGTTCCGTGTTTCAACTTGTATGGCACGACAGAAGGTCTATTGCTGGGGGCGGGGGCCAAGTTTTCCGCTGCCGTACGACACCACACCCAGGGCTTCTCTGGCTGTCCGGACGACGAGATTCGTGTGCTGATTCCGGGAACGGATGACGCGCAAACGCCTGGCACGCCGGGTGAACTGTGTTTCCGGGGACCATCGACGCTGCGAGGCTACTACAAGGCACCTGAAGCGACTGCGCAGACAGTCAATGAAGATGGCTTTGTGCGATCAGGGGATCTGGTCTCCGAACACTTCATCGAAGGCGTGCGCTGTTTTGCCTTCGAAGGTCGGCTTCGCGACAACGTCAACCGCGGCGGCGAGAAGATCGGCTCCGAGGAAGTCGAAGCCTTCGTGAGTCGGCACCCCGCAGTGGCCGATGCCAAGCTCGTTCCAATGCCCGACCCGGTGTACGGCGAGAAGGGATGTATCTACCTCATCCTGCGTGCGGATCAGGCAGCACCCACCGTTCCCGAACTTGCCAAGTTTCTGGTCGAGCAAGGTCTGGCGAAATTCAAATGCCCGGAGCGCATCGAGATCGTTGGCGAGTTTCCGGTGACACGTGTGGGCAAAGTCGACAAGAGTGCGCTCAGGACGATGGTCGCCCGCAAGCTTGAACAGGAAGTCCAGCCTGGGGAAAGGACGTCGGCATGACAAGCACCGAATTCGTACTGGACGGTGTTCCTTTCAAGGTGCGTCGTCGCATCAAATGGGGGGAATGCGACCCGGCTGGGGTGGTCTATACCCCGAGCTTTTCCGAGTACGCGATTTCTGCAGCCGAACTTTTCTATGAATACCTGTTCGACGGTCGCCCACAACGGACGAAAGATGAGCTGGGATTCGGAACACCTACGCGCGCACTTGAGTTCGACTTTCGTCGCTCGTTGTGGCCCGACGAATCGATCGACATTGAGGTATCCGTTGAATCGATCAGCTCTCGGACCTACACGCTTGTGATCACGGCGTGCATGAGCGAAGGCGGACAGACGGCGTTCGTCGCTCGGTTGACCCCTATCTGCGTGCTCCGTGGAACACGTGATGCAATCGCGCTCCCTGCGGCACTGCGGCTGGCATTGCAGGACTACCAGCAAATGTGCCAGAGCACGCCCTCCACTGAACAATACTTCAAGGTTTAAGTATGAGTCACCGTACCTACCGCATCGGGCAAATCGTGCCCAGTTCCAACACCACGATGGAAACGGAGATTCCCGCCATGCTTCGCGCGCGGGAAGAGATCCTCCCAGAACGATTCACGTTTCACTCCAGCCGGATGCGCATGCATCGTGTGGTTAAGGAGGAGCTCGAAGCGATGAATCGCGAAGGCCTGCGATGTGCCGCCGAACTGGCGGATGCCCGTGTGGATGTGATGAGCACCGCCTGCCTGGTGGCAATCATGGCGATGGGCCCGGGCTATCACCGTCAGGTCGAGCAGGATCTGCTGCGGATCGCCCGCGAGAACCACTGCGATGCGCCTGTCATGACCTCTGCCGGCGCGTTGGTGGCAGGCCTGAAGGCCATCGGCGCGCGTCGCATTGCCCTGATGGCACCGTACATGAAGCCGTTGACGGACGCTGTCATCAGCTATATCGAACACGAGGGCATCGAGGTCCTTGACGCCATTTCTTTCGAAATTCCGGACAACCTGGAAGTCGGCCGTCGTGATCCGTTGGCGTTGCTCGATGACGTGAAACGCTTGAACACTGCAAATGCTGACGCGGTTGTTCTTTCGGCATGCGTACAGATGCCTTCCCTACCTGCCATTCAGGCTGCGCAGGACATGATCGGTTTGCCGGTGACTTCGACCGCTGTTTGTACCGTCCAACAGATGCTAACCCATCTGGGTCTGCCGACGCTGGTTCCGAATGCCGGTGCGCTGTTGTCGCCCGATGTGGCACTGTCGGCGCGTTTTGCCTGATCTTGTATTGCAGAGGAATACCATGAAAGTCGTTGTTATCGGAGGCGGGCCCGCCGGTCTCTTCTTCTCCTTGCTGCTTAAGCAACGTCATCCCGAAGACCATATCGTTGTGCATGAGCGCAATCAAGCCGGTGCCACTTATGGCTGGGGTGTTGTGTTTTCTGACATTGCACTTTCCTTCCTGAAGGATGCGGACCCTGCGTTCTTCGAGAAATTCACGGCGCATCACCACCGCTGCGACCATATGGAGGTCGTGCACAAGGGCGTGTCGGTTCAACTTCGCAACAATCACTTTTCTCGCACGTCGCGCATTGACTTGCTGCGCGTTCTGCAGGACGCCTGTGCCGAAGCTGGCGTCGAGATCGTCTATGGCAGCAATGTCACGGATCCCGAGGCGTTCCCGGATGCCGATGTTGTGGTTGCATCAGATGGCATCAACAGCGAGGTGAGGACGCGTCTCGCGGAGCACTTCAAGCCGAGTTTTGAAGTCCGGCGCAACAAGTTCGCGTGGTACGGTACGCATCACCTGTTCCGCCCGGTATCGCTGATCTTCCGGGAGACAGAGTATGGCGTTTTCATTGCCCACGCCTATCAATATAGCGAGTCGCTGTCGACATTCCTCGTCGAAGTGGATCCCGATACATGGCAGCGAGCGGGTCTGGATAAGGCGACGGAGGACGAGAGTCGCGCGTTCTGCGAGCGGGTGTTTGCCGACGACCTGGGTGGCCAGTCCTTGCTGGGAAATCGATCGAACTGGTTCCAGGCGAGTGTCGTACGCAACGAGCACTGGTCGTACGGCAACGTGGTGCTGCTAGGTGATGCGCTTCGCAGCGTGCATTTTTCACTTGGGTCCGGCACACGCATGGCCATGCAAGACGCGATAGCTCTTTGCGATGCGGTTTGCGAGCACCGCGACGACGTGCCCGCGGCACTTCAGGCGTTTGAGGAAAGCCGACGCGACGCCTCCACGAAATTCCAGGATGCTGCACGCAGGAGTCTTGATTGGTACGAGTCGGTGGACCAGAAGATGGATATGGATCCTGTGGCTTTTGCTTACGACTATATGCGACGTACGGACAGGGTTTCACACGAAGATCTGCGTCAACGAGATCCGGAATTCATCGCGCAGGTGGAGGCAGGTGGATTTGAGATGCCTCTCGCGAGTTCGGAAGCTGCGTAACGATCCAAACGATTGGTCTGCACAAGCCGCAGCATGGCGGCTGTGCATTGATAAAAAGTAGGAGACAACATGAGCGCCCCTCACAGCCCCCGCGATGCGGCGGGCTCTGGTTTGTCACGCACATCCATCAATGTCCGAGAGTTCATTGATGCGTCCCCCCTTTCTCGCCTGCAGATCCGCATCATCATCCTGTGCTTCGCGATCGTTGCGTTAGACGGATTTGACATTGCGATCATTGGATTTCTGGCGCCCCATATTCGCAATGAATGGTCGCTATCCATGGTCACGTTGGGCCCACTGTTCTCTTCTGGGCTCCTTGGGCTGATGACTGGTGCGTTTGCCTGCGGGCCACTAGCGGATCGTATCGGGCGACGGAAGGTGCTAATTCTCTCGGTCGCGTGGTTTGGCGCAGCGTGTATGGCCTCGGCCGTGGCGCCGGGCATTGGCACTCTGATCGCGCTTCGGTTCCTCACGGGACTCGGATTGGGCGGGGCGATGCCGAACGCTATTACGTTGACGGCCGAATTCAGCCCAGCTCATCGGCGAGGCACGCTACTGACCCTGATGTTCTGCGGCTTTTCACTAGGTTCCGCAATTGGTGGCATTGTCACGGCGCATCTGATTGACCAGATCGGCTGGCGAGGCGTGCTGGCCTTAGGCGGCGTTCTACCGCTGACGCTGGTACCGGTTCTTGTCCTGGCGCTGCCGGAGTCGGTGCGCTATCTCGCGATGCGCGACGGGATGCAGTCGCGTATCACAGCGATCATGAAGCGTATTAATCGGCGCGGCGTCGAAGAGGGGCATCACTATGTCGCCGACGAGCCGGACGGGCCGGGTTCTCCTGTGGCGCAATTGTTCCAACCGCGCTACCGGGACGGTACGTTGTGGCTCTGGCTATCGTTCTTTTGCAGCTTGCTCCTGCTTTACCTGATGATCAACTGGCTGCCTATTCTGGTGCAGCGCAGCGGCCTCTCCCTCAAGGTGGCATCCATGCTGGCGGGTCTGCTCCAAGGTGGGGGCGTTGTGGGCGCGATTGCACTGGGAGTGCTGCTCGATCGGTTCAATCCCTATGTGGTCGTGGCAATTGCATTCACTTTGGGTGGTGTAGCAGTTTCCTGTCTGGCCTCGGTGACCACGCCGGTCGCGATGGCCATTGCCATCTTCGGCACGGGATTCTGCGTTAGCGGCTCGCAGGTATGCGCTAACGTCCTGGCCTCCGCGTTCTACCCGACTTCCAGTCGCGCGACGGGAGTTGCCTGGGCACTCGGCATCGGACGTGTTGGCGCGATTACTGGATCGCTGGGTGGCGCTTTCATGCTGTCGGCAGGTTGGAGCAACAGTGCGCTTTACCTTCTGCTGGCGATCCCGGCGGTTGTGGCAGCAATTGGCATCTTCCAGACGGGGCGCAGACAGCACGCCAACAAGGTGACAGAAAAGAACGCTCCGGAAGAAGGAACTGCAATGGGCATCCCGACCGCAGAGAGCCGATAGACAACATTTGAAGTTCCCAATCGAACTGAGGGAAACGCCCGCGTCTGTAAGTTCATCACTGCTGGCACCCCTCGTGTACCCATTGTCGAAAATTTACATGGAGTTGCTATGAAAACTTCTATCGCGCTGCGTCCAAAAAAGGACAGTCAGCCAGGATATGAGACCACTCCGGAGGAGTGGCGGGTTCGGGTGGACCTCGCTGCTGCATACCGTCTGGCACGCCTCGAGGGCTGGGATGACCTCATTTACACCCATATTACGGTGCGTGTGCCTGGTAAAGATGAGCACTTCCTGATCAATCCGTTTGGGCTCGCGTTTGAGGAGATTACTGCCTCCAGCTTGGTGAAGGTCGATCTGGATGGCGCCATTGTTGGCGAGGCAACCGCGGATGTGAATGGGGGAGGGTTCACCATTCACAGCGCCGTTCACGCTGCACGGCATGATCTCAATTGCGTGATGCATTTGCATACGAATGCTGGCATTTCCGTATCCATGCTCGAATGCGGATTGCTGCCATTGTCGCAGCATGCGATGTTGTTCCACGATCGCCTTGGCTATCACGAGTATGAAGGACCGGCGCTCAGTCTGGCTGAACGCGAGCGCTTGATTGGCGATCTTGGCAGACACAGCGCCATGATTCTCCATAACCATGGGCTCCTGACAGCAGGGCAGACAATCGCCGAAGCATTCGTCCGTATGTCCTATCTGCAACGAGCTTGCGTCACGCAGCTTGATGCCATGGCCACTCAGGTCAAACTTAAGCAGCCAAGCGCAGCGCTGGCTGAAGTGACAGCCCGCATTCACTCAGAAGACGTTGTACCGCTTGGTCTTCGCGAGTGGCCGGCGATGCTCCGTCGTTTGAACCGCGAACTGCCTGGCTATGACGAGTGATCGACATTTAGTTGTCGTCCGGGACCCGATCCTGGGGTGCATACCCGAGGACGTGGCACAGCTACTGGTGCTTCGTGGACACGCTCCGCTGGTGGTCAGCCCGGAGGAGTTTTCCCTCGCCCCGGATGAACTGCTGTCGGCGGCCGAGGTGGTTGTCTGCGGGGTATCGGTGCGCTTTGACGGGAACCTGATGGATCGGATGCCCAAGCTTAAGGCCATTGTGTCTGCCGTCATCGGGACAGATGCCATTGCCCTGGAGGAAGCAAAGGCCCGGGGGATCGAGGTTGCGCATAGCCCTGCGATGGAGACGTCGGAAAGCATGGCCGAGGCAACCGTGCTTCTGATCCTGGCCTGCTCCTTTGACTTGCGCTCGCGCATGCGGGAGTTCGAGGCCGGATGGGCGAGACCGGAGAGGCCCACCGGTCGCACGTTAACGGGGAAGACCGTCGGTCTTATCGGATTTGGTCGAACTGCCCGTGGCGTTGCACGACGCCTCACGTCGTGGGGTGTCGCCATCCTGGCATTCGACCGCGGGAGGCAATACGACGAGGGTAGCGTGAAGTGTGTCTCACTCGAAGCACTGCTTCGCGCTAGCAACGTTGTCAGCATCCATCTGCCGCTTACGCCGGAAACAGAGATGTTTTTGGATCGGGAGCATCTCTCCATGCTTCCCGCTGGCGCAATCGTCGTAAACACCGCGCGAGGCAAGTTGATCGATGAGATAGCACTGGCAGAGGCGGTGAAATCCGGGCGCATCAAGGCCGTGGGACTGGATGTGTTTGCCTGCGAGCCGCCACCCGAAAACACCGTCAGCGAGTTGGGTGTGGCATCGGTTTTCACGCCTCATGCGCTGGGGCACACCCAAGAGTCGTTCTATGCGCTATCGAGGATGGCGGCCGAGAACGCCGACTGTGCTTGCAAAGGACTGCGAATACCGTATCTGGCTATTTAGGGGAACTACCAGACCGCAAGAGTTCTGGCCCGCATTCTCAAGGAGACATTCAAGTGCTTTTCATCAAGCGAGTATCACTCGTGCTGGTGTCGCTCACCCTCGCCATCCCGGCGTGCGTCCTTGCACAGAAGACTGACTATCCCACGAAGCCGCTGACTTGGATTGTTGGGTATCCACCCGGGGGAGGTATCGACTTTCTAGCACGCACCGTCGGAAGAAAGATGGCCGATCGGCTTGGCCAGCCTGTGGTGGTGGAGAACCGTGCGGGGGCTGCGGGGATTGTTGGGGCCAGCGCCATCGCTCGAGCGACTCCCGACGGCTACACGTTTGGCAGTCTCGGTAACGGCGAGCTCATCTTCAATCAGATGCTCTACAAGAAGTTGATCTACAACCCGCAGAGTGACTTTGTTTCTGTGGGGCCGGTGGCGAAGATCCCATTTCTACTTGCTGTCAACTCGTCGCTCCCTGTGAAGTCGGTGAAGGAACTGGTGTCCTACGCGAAGAAGAACCAACTGCAGTATGCATCTGGGGGAATCGGACATCCCAACCATCTGATGATGGAGCTATTCAAGGAGAAGGGTAACTTCGAGATCGGCAACATTCCTTACAAGGGGATGGCCCCTGCTTTGCAGGACTTTTTATCAGGGCAAGTGCCTGTCATGTTCATTGACTTGGCCACGGCCATTGCTCAAGTAAATACAGGACGCTTCCGTATCCTCGCGGCCACCACGAAGGAGCGCCTCGAAGCGCTGCCGGATGTTCCTACGATGATCGAAGCCGGTGTACCGGACTTCGATATCTATGCTTGGCAAGCCTTGGCGGTACCGACTGGCACACCGCGCGCAACGGTGGATCGGCTCAACCGCGCGCTCCAGGCCTCGCTGCGAGCCCCGGAAGTGCAGGCGGCCTTCAAGAAAGCAGGTATGCAGCCCATGTCCGGGGATGGTGGCTTCCTGGACCGACTGATCACGAGCGATCGCAAGTACTGGGCGCCCGTCGTCAAATCGCTGCACATCCAGCTCGATTAGGGTTTTTGTCGTTGGTTTTGGCTTTACCTCGCGTGTCTTTATACGAGTATTTATTTTCGAAATATAAGAAGTCTTTTGGAGGAGACACAGATGTACGTGAAGAGAATATTTGCGATCTCAGCCGCCGTCTTGACGCTGGCAACTATACCCTCGATTTCCCATGCGCAGAGTAGTGTCACGCTCTACGGTGTGGTGGACTCGGGTGTCGCCTGGGTGAACGGTGTCGGTGCCAACCGCAACTCGGCAGCCTTCGTCCCAAACCTTACCGGCGCCGTGCCGTCGCGGTGGGGCATGCGGGGTAGCGAAGACCTCGGTGGTGGCAACAAGGCAATCTTCTGGCTGGAGTCGGGCTTTGGCACCGACACGGGTGTCGCGGGTCAGGGCGGGCGTATGTTCGGTCGCCAGGCGATGGTCGGGATGTCGGGGAAATGGGGGCAGATCGGTTTTGGACGTCAGTACACCATGCTCTTCTGGGCAATGGCGGAGCCGGACATGCTGGGACCGAATATTTTCGGTTCATCGTCATTCGATGCGGGTATTCCGAACGCGCGCTCGGATAACACGGTGTCGTACAAGGGAACCTTTGGCGGCTTGACCGTGGGAGGAACCTATAGCTTCGGTCGGGATGCAGTGAATGCCGGTCCAAGTCCGGCCGGCACCAACTGTGCCGGAGAGTCTCCTATCGACTCGCGTGCATGTCGGGAATGGTCTACGCTCCTGAAGTATGACGCGGCCACCTGGAGCGTGGGCGTAGCCTACGACTCGCAACGAGGAGGCCCCGGTGCATTTGGCGGACTTACCAATAGCTCTCTCACAGACAACCGTTTGTCGGTGAACGGATACTTCATGCTGGGACAGGCGAAAATCGGTGGCGGTTGGCTTCGGCGTGACAATGAAGGCATTCCTACACCGGTTAGCGACCTCTATTACTTCGGGGCGTCTTACCCGGTAACGCCGGCGTTCAACGTCGACGGGGAGGCCTTCTATCAGAAATACCATAACAGTTCGAATAAGGCATGGATGTTGGCTGCACGCGGTACGTACCTGTTTTCTAAGCGCACGTCCGTATATGGGACTGTGGGTTATATCGTGAACAGCGGGCAGTCGGCGCTGCCGGTGAATATCGGCCAGCAGGGGTATAACCCTGCACCCGGCAGCAATCAGTTTGGTGCAATGGTGGGGTTGAAGCAGGTTTTCTGATTTTTGGGCTGAAGATAATCTGCATTTTAAACAGGGTGCTCGGTTGGTGGTGGCCGAGCATCCTAATATATTGAAGGGCACAGTACGGATTGCAGGAGGCCTCCGTGGATCTCGCATATCTCCAGTATTTTCTGCGGGTCGCTGAACTTGGCAGCATCAACCGAGCTGCAGCCGATCTCGGTTTGTCGCAACCGGCACTTTCTCGCAACATCGCTGCGCTTGAGCATCAGATAGGCAGCTCCTTATTTACCCGGCGGCGGGATGGCGTAACGCTCACTGAAGCGGGTCGGCTGTTGGCGGACCGCTCCCGCCCCTTATTGGGGCAGTTCGCCCTTATCAAGGAAGAAGTGGGGCAAAAGGCGGCGGGTCACCTCACTATCGGTTTGCCCCAGGCCTGGAAGAACGTATTCACCATCTCTTTCATCAAGCAGTTCGTCAAACAGTATCCCGGCGTGGCCCTGAAGGTGCATGACGGTGTCAGCAATACCCTTCGTGAATATCTTGTTTCCGGCACTTTTGACTTGTGTGTCATGCCGTTTGAACCCCTTGGGCTGGAGGGGTGCGCTCAGACCGCGCTTGTGCGCGAACCGATGATCGCAATCGGAGATGCAGCCGCGGGGTTCCAGTCTTCGGAGGAACTGTCGTTGACTGCATTGGGGGACACTGCGCTGATCATGCCAGGACGTGCGAATGTTCTACGCCAGCACGCCGAACAGGCGTTCCTGCGGAAAGGCATGCGGATGCGGATGCTGTTCGAGCCATTCACCCAGGACCTATGTATTGAATGTGCCAGAGGCGGCCTTGGGGTTGCGATCACGCCCGCGTCGTCCGTGCAGGGCTATGCCAATCCGGAGAGCATAAGTTGGGCTCCCCTTAAGGGACTGTACGCCACCTGGTCTCTGTACGAAAACGAAGCGCGGGCCCATTCCGAAGCGGTCCGTGCCGCCCGGCACTTGATTACGGCGATGTTCAGCGATGAAAAAACCCTGTGGTTCGGTGCCGAGCTCGTCGGCAGGACTGCTGCGGCGGCTTCCACGCCGGATGAGGTTAGCCAGTTGCGGTCCCGCCATGAAATCTCGCTTTCGTAAAAGTGCGATGTTCACATTATGCTGCGACGCGGCATTATCCAATGGCGGTATCTCCTCACTTTTCGAGTGATTTAGGAGTAAAACCTATGGTTAATGGCAATAGGGTTAATCCTTATTGGCATTGGTTAATTTGATGTTGCGATGTATATCGTTATCCGATTTGCGGATAACGGTCATGTTGATGTGGCAGTATTCCGGTGGATGTTCGTCCGCTATCATTATCTCGTGATTTGAATGAATTAACCGGCAGTCAAAATCGCGTCGGAATAATCGTCAATATCGCTGCACATAAATCCCTGCGTTCGCATAGATATCCCCGTTCTTGCGATGGATTTCCAGAAAAGCCGTAGCCCTGTAGGAGTATAAAATGCTCACTTTTGAGTCCAAAATGTCGTCCGCCGCCATTGTGCCGGCATTTATCAAGCAGCTTCAGTACTGCAAGCTCAAGCCGACCGAGACGGTACTGTTTCTGACCGATGATTCCAGCCCGCGCGAGATCGTGGAAGCTGGGCTGGCAGCTTGCTGCACGCTGGGCAGCGCGAGCTACGAGGTGCACGTACCGAGCGGACCGGACGTGCGCTATGTGGGTGCCAACCCCTATGAAGCGCCGGGTCTCCTTGAAGCCTTTCAGCGCGTCGATCTCGTAGTGTCCTTCGTTGTTGGTTTCTTCTCGGGCTGGGAGTGTGCAGTCCGTGAATCGGGCGGCCGGATCCTGAATATCCTCGATGTGCCTTGGATGCTGTTAAAGCTGCAGGGCGATGAGCGATTCCGACGCGTCGCGCTCGCCGCGCAAAAACAGGTCCAGGCCACGAAGACGATTCGTGTGACCAGCTCGGCGGGGACCGATTTTTCCTATGACCTGGACCACAACGCGCCGCATCTGTGCCACTACGGCGCGGCAGACGAGCCGGGGCACATGGATGAATGGGGTCAATGCATGATGGGCGCCTTCCCGCTTGACGGTTCTGCCAATGGCACGGTCGTCATTCAACCGGGGGACGTGTGGGCGCTTCCGTATATGCGCATTGTCCAAAGCGAAATCAAGGTGCAAGTCCGTGAGGGTTACGTTCGTGAAGTAACTGGCGGGCTGGACGCGCATCTGTTCCGAGCTTGGCTGGAGGAATGCAAGACCTCGGACGGCGACCTTGACCCCTACGCGATCTCGCACCTCGGTTGGGGCATGAATCCGAATGCTTCGTACCATGATGTGGTGAACTTTGAACACAAGATGGATCATCTGGTTGCCGCGGTTCGTGGATTGCCGGGTAGCTATCTGTTCTCCACAGGTCCTTCCTACAAGCGTAAGACGAAGGGTCACATCGACATGCCGATGATGGGGTGCACTGTGGCGCTTGACGGTCGCGTCGTGATTCAGGACGGCAAGATCATTGATCCCGAGATGATTGTGTAACAGGAGGACTGGGGCGGCCGTGCAGGCTACCCCTTTTTTGTTCTTTATCTGATCAAGCAGGGCGCGCACTGTTGGCGATCCGAAGATTTCACAATTCCGAGACAAATCCCCATGAAGACAGATTTCATTCAGAAGATGCGCAGGGTTGCTGCGTTGATGGTCATGGTCATCGTTGGCCATGCCCATGCACAGACATCATTTCCAACGAAGCCGGTTCGGATTGTGTTGCCCTATTCGGTCGGCAGCGGCGTTGATTCGGTGCTACGTCAGGTCAGCGAGAAATTGTCAAAAGAATGGGGACAACCGGTACTTATCGACAACAAGCCTGGAGCCAACGGGTGGGTTGCGCTGAGTGAAGTGAAACGTGCGACTCCCGACGGCCATACGCTCGTCACGGTGGATGCGACTCATATGACGTTGCAGCCGAATCTGTACAAGAAGATGCCGTTCGATCCAGAGAAGGACTTCGAGCCGGTAGCGCCTCTCTATAAAGTGAATTTCTTCATTGTTGTCGGAGCCGACTCGCCATGGCGGAACGTCAACGATCTGATCGCGGCCGCCAAGGCGAAGAATGGAAAGATGACCTACGGAACATGGGGCATCGGCAGTGTCGGTCATGTTGGTACGGCAATGCTCGAGTCCGCGACGGGCACGAAGATGACGCATGTCCCCTTTAAAGAACTCGGCCAACTCTATACAGCGGTTGCGACCGGTGAAGTGGATTGGGCGTTCGGCGTTGCTGCAACGGTCGCGCCGCTGTACAAGGCCAAGAAGGTCAAGCTCCTAGCCTTCGCCGGACAGCAACGACTTCCTGGGTACACGGATGTACCGACCGTCACTGAGGCAGGTGGACCGGCCGGCTTCGAACTGAGTACTTGGGTTGCGCTTTACGCGCCGAAGGGAACACCCAAGGCAGTGATTGACCGTATTCAAGCGGGGGCAGCGAAGACCATGGCGGACCCCCAGGTTCGCGAGCGTCTGGTGGGTAGCGGGTTCGGATTTGGATTCGAGCCGTGGATTGGCGGCCCCGGTGATATCACCAAGGCTGTCGAGGCAGATACGCGCAGGTATGCCGAGATTGTCAAACGATCGGGGATCTCATTGGACTAGCGCCAGCACCAAACGACCTGAACACGCTACAAGATAACTAACCATTTTCTAGTTGGGTGCTCTTGCTGCCTTGCCTAGATTGCAGTTCGGCCACTGCGATCGTCGGCAAGGTTTTTTTCGCTCTGGCCTGCCCTGGCAGAGTTCGTACTTTTGTTCGCAACGATCGCGGTGTCTTGTGTTCGGCCCGCTTGCGAGCTGCGGATGCCCTGAGCAATCCCCGTAATTGACAACGCCCGCTCAGGGGGGCGGGCGTCAGCAGCATTGGCTAGCTCGGCGCGTAAGGCGCCTGAAATCCTGTCAGCCTAGGTCGGGACTTGACACCCATGGCGTTGAAAAAAGCGCCCGATGAACTCGAGCAGGCGAGGTCCAACCGCATCGACTTCGCTATTGAGCAGCAGAACAGGACTAAAGTGATTGCTACCATCCACAACAAGAAATTGAGGCAGCGGCTTGCCCGCATTCGAGCGTCCGGCCATGACTGCAATGGCATCGCGTTGTAGGGATGAAAAATCATTCTCTCCGACCATCAGAAAGAGGGGAATATCTGACTCCGAGAGTCGAGTGAGACTGGATTGAGTTTCGAACTTCGAAGCGTCCTTGCCAAAGTACGCTGCGCTTGGGGTATCAACTGTATTGTTGTAAAAGCCGGAGGCGAGAATGCAACAGAGAAGCTCTGCTGGTGCAGGCTGCAGTGTAACGGCAGAGGCTACATGGACTGCGCCAGCAGAATGCCCCATCAGAACGATTCGAGGGGTATAGCCAAGAGCACGCTGTGCATGGGCAGTAACGGCAGAAACAGCAAGCTGGACATCCTCGCCACCCGCAGGCCATGGATGATCTGGCGCCAGTCGATAGTTCATGGTTGCCGCATGCATTCCATGTTGGGTCGCCCATATACCGATGTTGTCGTAGAAAGGCGTGTTTGGCTCTCGCTTGTTTCCGCGCACGAAGCCACCGCCATGTACAAATAGCAGCAGGATGTCGGTGATCGGTGCGAGTCGATCCGCAGGCTGAAACCAATCAAAGGTGTGGCGTTCGTGCGGACCGTATACTATGTCGCGTTCTACCGTGGCAGCTTGGCTGTTCGAGTACTGGAAGCCTGTGAGCGCTTCGACTGTTTCCTCAAAGTTCATCGGCCGGCCGATAGTAAGAGCTGCACGCACTTTCGCATTCTGCAACGCAAATTCAGGGGGCGGCGCAGAGCCGGGCGACGATTGGAACGATGTGGGCATGGAGAGGGGGCCGCTAGATGAGAGTAAAGGAAGACCGAAACGGTTGCATCCTTGCAGAATATTCGCCATCGACTGAGACGTCAAGAATTTGACGAAGTAGTAAAGGCGCGTGGTAGCGCAAGCCGATAGGCGGGATTATGCGGAGCCAACGTCGCCGTCGAGTTATCGCCCTAATCCCTCATCTTTCCCCAGGAACTCAATGAAGCGTTGCGTCTTCGCTGGCATTAATCAGGTCTCCGTGATCACATAGACGGGTATCGGGGTGCCGCGCCATGCGGTCATGATGCGCCGCGGTTTCTTGCTGGTCACATCATCGCGACGCCTTCTTAAGGCATCAGGATGAAGCCCATGTTGACGCTTGGATAGAGGCCGGCAATTTGGCGATCAGTGGCGTCAGGTAGGTCGCCGCAAAATCCATCCGCAGCGAGGCGTGGAACCCGCCGGGTTGGACCAACATTTCGCCGAGCCACGCGGGCGTCATCCACGATGGCGTTTGCGACGCTCGAAGTAGATTTGGCCTGCCTCGGTCTGTTCGATCGGCTTCAAGGCCGAGGTGGTGCGCGCATGGGAATGCCGAAATAGGCTTCGAGGTGCGCGCGCGGAAAGTAAAGTGATTTATGGTGCTCCTCGCGAAACGGCGGGGCGGGCCTTGACCTGTCTTCATGCAGGGATCCGAGCGAAACGGCGCTGCCAGCGCACGTTCATTGCGCTTTGCGCTTCAACTTGCCAGCCAGCCGCATGCCGTCACGAAAGCTCATGCCCAGCAGGGTCAGCTGCACGGCGCCCATTGCCAGTTCGATGGCCTGGACGACGTAGAACGATGTGTCGAACTCGCCGGCCTGCGCTTTGGCGCTCAGGAAGAGCGCGCAGGGCAACATGATCAGCAGGCCGTTGGCGGCGATCAGGGGCATGCGTTTCTTCTTGCCGTCCACGATGCGGCCTCGCCTGTGCCGGGACAGGGCAAAGCCGGACGCGCCGGTGGCGGCCATGGCCGTAATCAGCAGCACCAGCCCGTACACCACGCACTGTTTTACCAGCGCCACGGCAGCGTGGTCGAGGAACGCCTCGGAGATGAGCGTCGACATCCAGAAGGTGGCGACGGTGAGCATCGCCATGCTGCCGGCGATGCCATGCACAATCGGTTTCATGGATTTTCTCCTTCCGCTCTCAAAGATTGACAACCAGTTTCCATTAATGGAAACTGGTTGTCAATATGAGGGTCAGCGGAAGACTGTAAGGAAGTGCGGTGCCACCAGCATGCCAGGCGCCAGCTGCTGTGGCCCCACCTGATCGGGCTTTCCCAGGCGCGGGTGCGCTATGCACCAGTGTCCACCTCCGCGTCGACCTCGGCATGCATCGCGGCAAGCCCCTCGATCACCCTGGTGGCGGCCTCGAGGTCGGCCGCGCTGAATGCGGTGGCAAGCTTTGCCGCGTGCTCCCGCCACTGCTGGTCCGCCGTGCGGTAGGTGCGTTGGCCGCGTTCGGTGAGCACATAGAGTGACGAGCGCTTGTGCATGGGGTTGGGGCGCGCTTCGATGAAACCCTCGTCGGCAAGCAGATTGAGTTGCTTCAGGGCGCCTTGCCGGGTCACGCCCATATTGGCCGCGATCTGTGGCGCGGTAAGTGATTTGCCGGCAAGCGCAAGCGCGCCGAGCATTTGCCAGCGCGCGCTCGTCAATCCCAGCGGCGCCACGAAGCTGTCGCCCCAGGCCAGGAGCCGGCCGTTCAACTGAAACACCGACAGGACGATGCTGGTCAATTGTTCGCTCTTCTGAATTCGCATGAAGGTCCTCGTAATTGACAACCAGTTTACGATGATGGCGTGAATTGTCAAACGCCCGTACGCTTGGCGTGGTTGCATGGCGGGCATGGCTGGCATGACATCCCCCGCCTTTGCGGCCCGGGTCCGCATTCCACATTTCACATCGTCATGAAACGTCGTGCGGCGGGCGCCGGCATACTGCTTGTGTGCTCTCGATTCCCCTCCCCATGCCCTTGCCGACCGCCATGCCGATGCCGTCCGACCCGCTTTGCGCCGTGACGCACCCCGATCCGGCACCGTACTACCGCATCCTTGCCGCGCAGCGTCCGTTCTATCGCGACGAAGCGCTCGGGCTATGGGTTGCCTCTGGCGCCGCCGAGGTGCAAGCCGTGCTGGCCCATCCCGCTTGCCGCGTGCGGCCGCCCGCGCAAGCCGTGCCGCCCGCGCTGGCGGGTAGCCCGGCGGGCACGCTGTTCGGCGGGCTGATCCGCATGAACGATGGGGACTGGCATGCGCCACTCAAGGGCGTGCTGCGCAAACGCATGGCGTGCCTGGCGCTTGCCGGCATGGGGGCGCGGGTGTTGGCGCTGGCACAGGATCTGCCATTCGACGCCGTCCGGCCCGGTGCCGCCGTGAACCACTGGATGTTCACCTTGCCGGTGCTGGCGGTGGCCGATGCGCTTGGATTGCCGGTGACCGGTAAGCCATGCGTGGCGAGCCAGGTGGTAGCCTTCGCGCGGGCCATGTCGCCGCTGGCGACAGCGCAGGAGATTGCCGCGGGGAGCGAGGCCGCCACATGGCTGCAGGCCTGGATGCGCGCGAGCCTGTCGTCCGCGACGCCGCTGGATGCGCTGGTGCACGAAGCGCTTGCGGCCGGCGTGGCGCGGGAGATCATCGCAACCAATGCGATCGGCCTGCTGATCCAGGCGTGCGAGGCCACCGCCGGCCTGGTCGGCAACATGCTGCTGTGCCTGGGCCGGGATACGTCCCATGGGCGAGAGCGGCCCGCGTTGGACTGCGTGGCCGCACGCGTGCTGCGGGAGGATCCGCCGGTGCAGAACACCCGGCGCTTCCTGGGCGCCGATGTCCGCCTGTGCGGTGCGCAACTGCAGGCGGGCGATACGGTGCTGGTCGTGCTGGCGGCCGCCTCGCTCGGACAGAGCGAGGCGGCGACGCCCGTGCCCTGGACCTTCGGGCGCGGCCACCACGCATGCCCTGGCGACGCGCTGGCGTCCACGGTGGCGCAGGCCGTGGTGGCCGCGCTGCTGGCGCGTGGCGCGGATCCGGCGTCGCTGGCGCACGCATTCCGCTATCGGCCCTCGGTCAACGCGCGCATTCCGTATTTTCTGTGAAGCGATTCAAGTCAAAGTCAAGTCAAGTCAAGTAAGTCAACAGGACCCCGCCATGATCGCAGTCATCTTTGAAGTCGAGCCGGCCGAGGGCCGCAAGGACACGTACATGCAGATCGCCGCGCAACTGCGGCCCACGCTGGAGGCCATCGACGGCTTTATCTCGGTGGAGCGCTTCCAGAGCCTGACCAATCCGGGCAAGCTGCTGTCGCTGTCTTTCTTCCGCGACGAGGCCGCGGTCATGGCGTGGCGCAATGCCGAGGCGCACCGGCTGGCGCAGTCGGCCGGGCGGGGCGGTGTGTTCGCGGGCTATCGGCTGCGCGTGGCGCATGTGCTGCGCGACTACGGCCTGAATGAACGCGACCAGGCGCCGGCGGACAGCCGCGCCGTGCACGCGCCCATTGCGGCGAGCGCGTCGTCGGCACGGTGAGGGCGGCATGGAGTCGACCTTCCTGAATGGGCAGACCACGCTGATCGGCTTTACCTTCTTGCTCGCCGGCCTGGTCAAAGGCGTGGTGGGGCTCGGGCTGCCTACCGTGGCGGTAGGGCTGCTGGGCCTGGCGATGCCGCCCGCGCAGGCCGCCGCGCTGCTGGTCGCGCCTTCCATGGTAACCAACGTCGTTCAACTCTACACCGGGCCGCGGCTTGGCGAGCTGGCGCGGCGGATGTGGCCCTTGCTGGCCGCGATCTGCGTGGGCACCTGGCTGGCCGCCGCGCTGCTGCCGCCCAGCCTGATGGTGCATGCCACCGCATGGCTGGGCGCGGCGCTGGTGCTGTACGCGGTGCTGGGGCTGATGGCGTTCCACCCCAAGGTGCCGCCGGCAGCCGAGGGCTGGCTGGCGCCGCTGATCGGTGTGGTCACCGGCGCGATCACGGCGGTCACGGGTGTGTTCGTGATTCCGGCGGTGCCGTATATCCAGGGGCTGGGCCTGGACCGCGAGACGCTGGTGCAGGCGCTTGGCTTGTCGTTCACGGTGTCCACCATCGCGCTCGCGGTGAGCCTGGTGATGCATGGCGCGCTGTTGCACACGCCGGTGCTGGGGGCGTCGCTGCTGGCGCTGGTGCCGGCGCTGGCGGGCATGTTCATCGGGCAGTGGCTGCGCCATCGCATCAGCGCGGCGCGTTTTCGCAAGCTGTTTTTTTGTGGGCTGCTGCTGCTAGGGGCCGAGCTGGCGCTACGCGGGTTTTTCTGATCGGAATGGCGGCGAAGGCGCATTCTTTCGGGGTTGCGCGGGGCATACTGGCTGCTGCGCTGCGGCGAAACACTGCGCATCCAGGCCGGGTGCGCACCGCAGGCCGCGCATTCCCGCAACCCCCGCGCTGGAGATGCCGCCAATGGCATATCGCCGATGACACGACGCAATCGCAGCGGCACCAAGCTCTGGAATACCCTGAGCAAGATCGCCACCCGCAATGTCCAGCGTGCGCAGCGCACGGTTGCGAAGTCCGCGATCCGCTCGGCGCTCAAGCAGGGCGAGGCGATGAGCAAGGCGGCGCAGCGCGTGCTGACCGGCGTTGCCTCGCCGGTGCCAACGCCGGTCAGCCGCGGCGGCGGACGCTGGGAGGAGGGCAGCTGGGGGCTGGGGCCGCTAGTGCAGCGCCGTTACCGGCTGTTTATCCCACCGGGCGTGAGCGCGTCGCGCCCCGCGCCCTTGCTGGTGTTGCTGCACGGCTGTGGCCAGGACGCGGCCAGCTTTGCGGCTTGCACCCGCGCGGCTACGCTGGCGCGCAGCGCGGGCTGCGTGGTGCTGATGCCGGAGCAATCGTCGCAAGCCAACGCCCAGCGTTGCTGGAACTGGTTCCGCGCCGCGCCGCGCGTGGTGGCCGAGGCCAGCCTGTTGATGTCGATCGTCGAGCATGTCTGCCAGCACCAGCCGGTTCGCCGCGAACGCGTCTTCGCGCTTGGCTTGTCGGCGGGCGGGGCCATGGCGGTGATACTGGGGCTGCGCTACCCGGACCGTTTTGTCGCGGTCGGCTCGCATTCCGGGGCGGTGCCGCTGAGCGCGTCCAACGCCGCGCAGGCGGCACGCGTGATGCACGGCAAGGGCCAGCCCGACGTGGACGCGGCGCGCTTTCAACTAGCGGGGCGCCGCCCGCCGCCGTTGTTGCTGCTGCACGGCGATGCCGATCATGTGGTGCACTTCGATAACGCGCTGGCCAGCGCCGCGCTCTGGCAGCAACTGCTGCCGCAACCACCCATGCAGGCCAAGCCGCGCCGGGTCCAGCGCGGGCAGCGCCGTGCCTACAGCATCTTTGCCTGGTCGAGCGAGGGGGAGCCCTGCATCCGGCTGGTGCGCATCGAAGGGCTCGGGCACGCGTGGAGCGGCGGCCCGTCCAGCCAGGCCTTTGCCGATCCGTCCGGCCCGGATGCATTGCGGATCGCGTGGCAGTTCTTCATGCAGTGCCTGGCGGCGCGCCAGCGTGCCGCGCCAAGGCGGGTGCCCAAGGTGGCCGCCTGACGCCGTGCCTGGCTAGCGCGATTGCGGCGCTTCTATGACCACGTCGCTCTCGGGATACGCCACGCACGGCAGGATGAATCCCTCGTCGCGCTCGTCGTAGCTCACGCCCGGCCACTCGATGCGGTAGCCGATCCGCCCGGCGGCCAGCCGGCACAGGCAGGTGCGGCAGGTGCCGTTGCGGCAGGAACTTGGGAATTTCAGGCCGGCCTGCAACGCGGCTTCGAGCAGCGTCTGCGTGGGCGGGGCGGGAAAAGTGCTGCCCTGCGGCTCCAGGCGGGCGACAAACGCTACCGGGGCCGCCGGGGCCAACTGGGCGGCGGTGATGTCGCGGCTCATGACTGCGCTTGCTCCTCGTCCGCTTCGGGAAAGCGCGCGCGGCCATGGGTGGCGTCGCGCAGCGCGGCCCGGGCCGGCGCCAGCAGGCTGGCCGGCAGCCGGATGGTCAGCCGGGCAGCCGCGCCGTGTTCGGCATGCGCCAGCAGGTGGCTCTCCTGCTCGATCCAGCGGCGCACGCGGGCTTCGTCGGCGTAGTCCACCTCCACAACCAGCTCCGCATAGGCGATGCGCTCGATGCGCTGTGCATCCTTGAGCGCCACGGCAATCGCGTCCGTATAGGCTCGCACCAGCCCGCCCGCCCCTAGCTTGACGCCGCCGTAATAGCGCACCACGGCCGCCAGCACGCCTTCCAGCTCATGGTGGCGCAGCACTTCCAGCATGGGCCGGCCGGCGGTGCCGGATGGCTCGCCGTCGTCAGACATGCCTGACTGGCCCCCCGCGAGCAGCGCCCAGCAGACATGGGTGGCGGTGGCGTGGTCGGCGCGCAGGCGCGCCACTTCGGCCATGGCCGCGGCACGGTCGGGCACGGGCAATGCAAAGCCGATGAAGCGGCTCTTGCGGATTTCCAGGTCTGACTGGACGGGAGAAGCGAGGGTGTAGGTCGGCACGGGTCGGGCCGCGTCACGGCGCGCGATGCGCGGCGCCGGCGGGCGGAAAGCTAAAAGGAATCGGGGCACCGGATTGGGGCCTGCGCCAGTGTACCGCAGCCGCCCCCGCCGCCCGGATTGCGCGAGAGGGCTCCTGGATGTCTGCAAGTTCAGTCAGTTTAAACAAGCTGTAACAAATCATTCATAGCATACGCATCGGCCTGAACGCTGCGCGGTTGTCCCCACGAGCGCGCTGCAGGGCAGCGCGCATGGCGCGCCGCCCAATCCTTCACATAACGAAACGGGAAAGAAGAATGCTCGACAAACCGGACGCATCCCGCCGCAAGGCGCTTAAATTCCTGGCTGGCGCCCCCATGCTGCCGCTGGGCCTTGGCGCTACCGCCTTTCTGGTCGGTTGCGGCGGCGATGGCGACGCCGTAGCCGCAACGGCTCCGGCGCCGACGCCCGTCACGCCTGCCGGCGCTACGTTTACGACCGCCGAATTCACCGGCATGGCCGCGCCCACGCTGGCCAACCCGGCCGCGATGGCGACCACCACGGTGGGTTCCAGCCTGAAGGTATCGTTCAGCGACGGCAGCAGCCAGACCTACAAGCTGGCCTACCAGCCCTTCTTCATCACCGGCGACATGGTCCCGGACGGCAAGGGTGGCAGCATCCTCGCCGGTGGCTACTTCGACATCAACAACCAGCCGATCATCGACAAATCGGTGGCCGGCAAGGAACGCCAGTTCTACTCCGACTCGCCCGACGGCACCTCGCTGCTCAAGATCGACGGCGCCAAGGTGGCCGGCGTGAAGGGCAATACGGTCTTCGCCGTGGTCCAGTTCGAGTACACCACGCGTGACCAGGCCGGCGCCAGCGCCTACGGCCGCCTGCCGTCGCCGATCGGCGTGCTGACGCTGGACCAGGACCCCGCCACCGGCAAGCTGACCCTGGTCAAGTACCACAACGTCGATACTTCGTCGGTCAATGGCCTGTGGATTACCTGCGGCGCCAGCCTGTCGCCGTGGAACACCCACCTGTCGAGCGAGGAGTACGAGCCGGACGCCTTCACGGCCAGCACCAACGCGCAGTTCCTGGCGTTCAGCAAGAACCTGCTCGGCACCGCCAGCGTCGTGGCCAACCCGTACTTCTATGGCCACATGCCTGAGGTCACGGTCAATGCCGACGGCACCGCAAGCATCAAGAAGCACTTCTGCATGGGCCGCATCTCGCACGAACTGGTGCATGTGATGCCGGACAACCGCACGGTGCTGATGGGCGACGATGCCACCAACAGCGGCTTGTTCATGTTCGTGGCCGACAAGGAAAAGGACCTCTCCGCCGGCACGCTGTACGTGGCCAAGGTGGGCGCGGGCTTCTCCATCGACCCGGCCGCCCCCGGCGCCGACCTGACGTGGGTCAACCTGGGACACGCCACCAGCGCCGAAGTCGAGGCCATGGCCAAGTCCAACCTGCCCACCGACATCATGGACGTGCGCACGACCGATCCCTCGGACCCCACCTTCACCAAGATCTTCGTTGGCGGCACCGCCAACTGGATCAAGGTCTACCCGGGCAAGGAGAAGGCCGCGGCCTTTCTGGAAACCCATCGCTACGCCTACCTCAAGGGCGGCAGCATGGGCTTTACCAAGATGGAAGGCACCACCGTCAATATCAAGGACAAGGTGGCCTACTCCGCGCTGCAGAACATGATCGACTCGATGGTCCTCAACAACGCCAAGGGCTGGAACGCGCAGAGCAACATCACGATCCCCACGGCGCTCAACGCAGGCGGCGTGATGCAGCACAACCTTGCCGGCGGCCAGAAGGACCTGGGCGGTGCCGCCATCAACAGCGAATGGGTACCGGTGCACACCAAGGCACTGATCGTGGGCAAGGACATCAGCGCGGATGCACTCGGCAACACCGCCGATCCGGACCAGATCGCCAACCCGGACAACCTCAAGTTCTCGGAAAAGCTGCGCACCTTGTTCATCGGCGAGGACAGCGGCCAGCACGTCAACAACTTCCTGTGGGCCTACAACGTAGACACCAAGAAGCTGTCGCGCGTGCTCTCGACCCCGGCCGGCGCGGAATCCACCGGCCTGCATGCGGTGGACGAGATCAACGGCTGGACCTACATCATGAACAACTTCCAGCACGCCGGCGACTGGAGCGGCCTGCACGCCAAGGTCCAGGCCACGCTGGATCCGCTGGTGCGCGCCAACTACAAGGACCGCTTTGGCGCCGCCGTCGGCTACCTGACGGCCGATACCACGAGCGTCAAGACCACTAAGGCGTAAGCGCGGGACAGCTGTTACCCCGGCGCTTTGTTGGACCCCCGATGACCTTGTCATCGGGGGCCTTTTTTTACGCTCGCGCGCGCGTTCGCCAGGCAGACCGGCAAGCGCATCGGCATCACCCCTGGCCTATACCGGGAACGTTTCGGGCCGCAGGCGTGCGGACCCGCCGAGGCAACATGGACGCGGGACCGGTCATGCCTGCTACGCTTGCGGTAATGCGCGGCCGCCGGGCCAACGCGCCACCGCGGCCCAGACCCAGACCCGTACCCCAACAGGAGCAACAAGATGCCGAACCAAGACGGCCAACACGACGCGCGCCGCATGGCGCCAGCCACAGACCGCAACCGCGACGCCATCCTGGCCGTGCTGCGGCGGGTCTTGCCGCAGAGCGGCCTGGTGCTGGAAATCGCCAGTGGCACCGGCCAGCACGCCGCCTATTTTTCTGCCGCGCTGGCGGGGCTGACCTGGCAGCCGAGCGACCCGGACGCTGCGGCGCGCGAGTCGATCGCGGGCTGGGCCGAGCATGCCGGGCTGGCTAATGTGCTCGCGCCGCTGGTGCTGGACGTGCGCCAGCAGCCCTGGGGCATCGAGGCGGCGCAGGCGGTGGTCTGCATCAACATGATCCACATCGCGCCATGGTCTGCGGCCGAGGCGCTGTTCGCCGGGGCCGGGCGTTTGCTGCCAGCCGGCGGCGTGCTTTACCTATATGGCCCGTATCGGCGCAATGGCGAACATACCGCGCCGAGCAATGCCGCCTTCGATGCGCAGTTGCGCAGCGCGAACGCCGAATGGGGCGTGCGCAATATGGAAGACGTGGCGGCGCTGGGCGAGGCCGAGGGCTTTCGCATGGACGAGCCAATCCCGATGCCGGCCAATAATTTCAGCCTGGTATTCCGAAAATAGGAACTTCATCGCCGAATGCAGGCGGATTGGGCCGCGTGCAATGCGTGGCCGAAATTCGACAAAGCGCGATTGAGGACTGGCGCGCAGTGGGGCCAAGTCTTCGCCGCAATGTCTTTGCGCATGCCACCTTAAGCGTTGGCTTAAGACGCGGCGAATGTCCCGGCGGGCAATGCGTGCGATGTGGGAAATGCGGGAAATGACAGGCGGAGCCAGGCGGCGCTAATCGGGAAATGCCGATCGGCCAGGGCGTCTTGAATAACCGGGGATTTGCTCTGGAGATGTCCGGCTGGCCCTGCAGGGCGCCAGCCAGTCAGCACAAAAGTGGTGCGCGGCGGGGACCGGAGCACGGCGCGGATTACCGCGCGCATGTCCGGGCCACCTGCCGCGCTGGCCCGTGCGCGATTTACTTCGCGGCGACAGGCGCTTCTGCCTCGACCTTGACGGCCACGGCCTTCTTCGGCGCTGCCGGCTTGCGGGCAGCCTTCACGACGGCCTTCTTCGGTGCTGCTGCCTTCGGAGCAGCTGCCTTCGGTGCTGCAGCCTTGGGAGCTGCTGCCTTCTTGGCGGCGGCCGGCTTTGCAGCCTTCTTTGCCACGGCAGCCTTCACCACCGGCTTCTTCGCAGCCGGCTTGGCCTTGGCCTTTTGTGCAGCCAGCTTTTCCTTGGCGGCTTGCCTCTCAGCCAGCACGGCCTGCTTGGCGGCTTCAGCTGCGACCTTGATTTCGCGCTTAGCAGTTTCGATCGCCTTCTTTGCATCAGCGCGCAGCTTCAGCAGGCCCTTCTTTGCAGCGGCCAGTTCGCGAGCCAGCACGCTGGCCTTCTTCGCGGGAACTGCTGCCTTCTTGGCGGCTGCCGGCTTGGTCTTTGCTGCTGCGCTGGTTGCGACTTTCTTTGCTACGGCCATTTTTATTTACCCGTTAGTTGTGGAGCGCGGAGTATAACCGGTCGCGCGACATTACTCGCGCGGCGTGAATTCACTGCGCGGATTTCTGGTATGAATGCGTGCGCGGATACAACATGTCTTGCACGGCGACGGCATCGGCATTGGATGCGAATAGCGGGTACGTATTGCGTTTAACGCGTATTGACCTGGACTTTGATGCCGTCGGCCAGCACGGTAATGGCGCCCGGCTCGACGTCTTTGCCGGCAACGTGCAATTCTTCCGGCTTGAACGTGTAGAGCGGGTAATCGCGCAGCAGTTGCTGCGCCACGACGGCGCCGATGGCGTTCAGTTGCTCGCCATATTGCGCCGGCATGCCGGCGACCTGGACGCGTTCGACGGAAGGATTGTCGAGCAGCACGGCGCGTTTGGCCGGGTCGTACCTGAGCCCGCTGCTCAGCGAAAGCGTGCCGTTGATCGGTGGCGCGGGCAGCAAGGTATTGCTGACCTGTGCATCCATCCGGGTGGTCACGCGGTTGTTGGCTTCGTCGAGCAGCAGGCGCGGTTGCGTCAGCTGGACGTCGAGCACCTGGGCGTAGCGCAGCCTTGCCGGGAAACGTTTGTCGACGGCGTCCTGCAGTTCCTGGCGGGAGAATGTGTAGTCGCCGGTCCAGACGTTATAGCCGGCCCAGGCGCTGGCGGCGACCAGCATGGCAAGCGCGGCGGCGGCGGGGGCGGCTTTGCGCGTTGTCAGGGATTTGCGGGGCCGGGTGCGGCATTGCGTCGTCGGCATGCTGTGGTGCCTCCAGGTTGGCGTCTTGCGCGTTATCCCTTCTGACCGCGCCTGCGCCGGCTTTGTTCAATTGTCCACTTGTCGGCCAATTGCCCAGTCTGGCCGCGGGCCATGCGCACGATCAATAGTGCGGCGGGAGTTCGTGCTGGGGGCCGTTTTCGCCGCCGCCCGTGCCGCTGGAGCGCATCTGCTGGTAAAGCGCCTGAAGCTGTTCCTGCAGCAGGTCGATCTGCCGCTGCTGGCGCGCCACGGCGAGATTGAGCGTGTCGAGCAGGTCGTCCTGGAAGGCGACCTTGAT
Organism: Cupriavidus sp. MPR-AND1C; assembly: GCF_058809705.1. Lineage (NCBI taxonomy): Bacteria > Pseudomonadati > Pseudomonadota > Betaproteobacteria > Burkholderiales > Burkholderiaceae > Cupriavidus > Cupriavidus sp. MPR-AND1C. The sequence continues at coordinate 69,606 of NZ_JBXASU010000006.1, forward strand.
TTCTAGTTCGGTCAGGCGGGATTCCATTTTGTGTTCTCCATTGGGCCGCGCATTGTAAGGCAGGTGCGGCGCGGCCTTTACTGCATTGTCAGCCTGGCCAGCCGGCCCAGCGTGGCGAGCGCGGCGTCGGTCCGGTCGTCGAAGTCGTGGCCGCAGTTGATGCGCAAGCAATGCCGGAAGCCGCCATGCGCGGAAAAAATCGGGCCGGGTGCGATGCTGATGCCATGCGAGAGCGCGTACCGGTGCAGCGCAAGGCTGTCGGTGCCGGCCGGCATCTCGATCCACAGGAAGTAACCGCCAGCCGGCCGCGTGGCCCGCGTGCCCGGCGGGAAGTGCCGCGCGATGGCCTGCGCGAAGGTGTCCTGGCGCTGCATCAGCGCCTGGCGCAACTGCCGCAGATGCCGGTCGTAGCCGCCTTTCTCCAGGTAGTGAAGGATAGCGGCTTGCGTTGGCGCCGCCACTGTCAGCGTGCTGGTGAGCTTGGCGCGCGCCACTTCGCGCGCGAAGCGTCCGGGCGCGGCCCAGCCGATCCGGTAGCCCGGCGCCAGGCATTTGGAGAAGGAGCCGCAGTGCATCACCAGCCCCTGCGTGTCGAACGCCTTGGCCGGGGTGGGGCGCTTGTTGCCGAAGTACAGCTCGCCGTAGACGTCGTCCTCGATCAGCGGCACTTCGAAGCGCGCCAGCAACCGCACCAGTTCGCGCTTCTTGTCGTCGGGCATCAGGCTGCCCAGCGGGTTCTGGAAATTGGTCATCAGCCAGCACGCGCTCGGGCGGTGGCGTTCCAGCGCGCGGGCGAGGGCGTCGAGCTCGATGCCTTCGCGCGGATGCGTGGGCACCTCGATGGCGCGCAGGCCGTGGCGCTCCAGCGCCTGCAGCGCGCCGTAGAAGGTGGGCGACTCGATGATGACCGCGTCGCCCGGGCGCGTGACGGCCGCCAGGCACAGGTTCAGCGCCTCCAGCGCGCCGTTGGTGATGACGATCTCGTCCGTGTGCACGGTAAGCCCATCGATCAGGTAGCGCAGGGCAATCTGGCGGCGCAGGCCGGCGTTGCCCGGCGTCATGTCGTCCACCGAGCTCCAGGGGTCCAGTTGCTGGACGACAGCCGCCATGGACTTGGCGAGGCGCGGCAGCGGAAACAGCAGCGGACTGGGAAACGCGGAGCCGAGTGGCACCAGCTCGCGCTGCTTGGCCGACGCCAGCACGTCGAAGACCAGTTCGCTGACATTCAGCGTGGTGGATTCGTCCGCCGGTTGCGACGCGGCCTCGGGCTCGGGCGGCAACACGCGGCGGGTGCTGGCCACGAAATACCCGGAGCGCTGGCGCGCGATGATCAGCCCGCGCGCTTCCAGCAGGTAGTAAGCCTGGAACACCGTGGAGGGGCTGAGCCCGCGGCTGGCGCTGGCCTGGCGCACGGAGGGCAGGCGGTCGCCGGGCCGCAACGTGCCGGCCTGGATCGAGTGCGCGATATCGTCGGCCAGTGTTTCGTAGAGCGTGCCGGGCGTGGCTTCCCCGTCATTTCGCTGGGGGGTGTCTGGCTTGCTGGGCGGCATTGGAGATCCACTGTTTGGCGTATGACTGATTTCCGGAAACTGTATCGTATCGGCGCGATGCGCGACACGGTGCATGGGGATATTCCGATGTGGCAGATTTGCTGCGGCAACATGTCGCGCCGGAATCCCGCTGCTCCGGTTGTATCGATCCGATCTGATCCTGTTCGGGCCGGCCTTGTCTCCTTAGCATTCAGCGCTGTCCGTAAGCCACGGCCGCCACGGCGCCGTCCTGGGAAGTGCAAGGAAATCCATGGATCCCACGAGTCTGTTGTTAGCTACCTTCCTGCTGTCGGTTGGTGGCCTGTTTGCTTTCATCTGGTCGTTGCGCAAGGGCCTGTTCGATCTCGAAGCCGCCGGTGCGCGCACCATCTTTGCGCCCGGCGAAGTCGGCCAGCCCGAGGAGCCGTCGAGCGATGCGGCGCAGCGCCAGGCGCTCTGGGTGGGCGCGGCGTCCAGCCGGGAGGCGCCGGCAGCCACCGCCGCCGCGCGCGCCGATCTCGAGGCAGAGCTGGCGGCGCGGCATGAGGCTGATCGCTCCAGCGCCCTGCCGGCCCTGCTGATGCTGAGTTGTGCCGTGGTCTGGCTGGTGGTGGCGTCCGCCGCCGGCCTGCTTGGTTCGCTCAAGCTGCATATGCCCGACCTGCTGACCGGGCAGGCGTGGCTTTCCTTCGGCCGCTTGCGCACGCTGCACCTGAACGCGGTCGCGTACGGCTGGGCGCCGATGGGGCTGCTCGGGCTGACGCTGTGGATGCTGCCCCGCCTGCTGCGCACGCCGCTGCTGGGCGGGCGCTTTGCCATGATTGGCGCGCTGGTCTGGAATGCGGGGCTGGTGGCGGGACTCGGCAGCATCGCCGTGGGCATCAATGCCGGCCTGGAGTGGCTGGAGATCCCGTGGCAGGTGGGCCTGCTGTTTGCGCTGGGCGGGATGATGATCGGCCTGCCGCTGGCGTTCATGCTGCAAAAGCGCCGTGTGCATCATCTGTACGTGTCGGTCTGGTACATCGGCGCGGCCTTGTTCTGGTTCCCGGTGCTGTACGTGGTGGCCAAGATCCCGGGCGTGCATTTCGGCGTGGAGCAGGCCACCATGAACTGGTGGTTCGGGCACAACGTGCTGGGCCTGTTCTATACGCCGCTGTCGCTCGCCTCGGTCTATTACTTCCTGCCCAAGGTGATCGGGCGGCCGGTGCGCTCGTATAACCTGTCGCTGCTGGGCTTCTGGACGCTGGCGTTCTTCTACGGCCAGGTCGGCGCGCACCACCTGATCGGCGGCCCGATTCCGCCGTGGCTGATCACGCTGTCGATCGTGCAGAGCGTGATGATGATCATCCCGGTGACCGCGTTCTCGGTGAACCAGCACCTGACGCTCAAGGGCAATTTCGGCGCGCTGCGCCACTCGGCCACGCTGCGCTTCATCGTGTTCGGCGCCATCATGTACACGCTGGCATCGGTGCAGGGCTCGTTCGAGGCGCTGCGCTCGCTCAACGCGGTGACGCACTTCACGCACTTCACGGTGGCGCACGCGCACCTGGGCATGTACGGCTTCGTGTCGATGGTGATCTTCGGCGGCATCTACTTCGCGCTGCCGCGCATTGTCGACGCGCCGTGGCCCCGGCCCGCGTTGATCTCGCTGCATTTCTGGCTGGTGGTGGCGGGCTTCTCCACGTACCTCATCACGCTGAGCATCGGCGGCGTGCTGCAGGGCCTGGCGCTGCTGGACCCGGCGCGTCCCTTCATGGAATCGGTGACGGTCACGCTGCCTTGGCTGCAGGGGCGCTCGCTGGGCGGCGCGTTGATGACGCTCGGCCATCTGGTCTTTGCCTTTCACTTTGCCTTGATGGTCTTGCGTCCTGCGGCGCTGGCGCAGACCGATCGCATGGTTTCCCAAGCGGCTGCCTGAACATGGAAAACGAACTCAAACTTGTGGGCGGGGCCATGGTCACGCTCTCGCTCGCCACCTCGGCCATGATCGTGGTGCCCTTCCTGCAGCTCAAGGATGTGCCGGCGCCGGCGGCGCTGGCGCCCTACACCAGCGAGCAGTTGCGAGGGCGCGAGGTGTATCTCGCCAACGGCTGCATCGCCTGCCATACGCAGCAGCCCAGTTCCACCGGCGCGGGCCGCGCCGACGGCGCGCGCGGCTGGGGCCGCCCGTCCGTGGCGGCGGACTACCACTATGACAGCCCGCCCTTGCTTGGCACCATGCGCACCGGCCCCGACCTGTTCAACATCGGCGTGCGCCAGCCGAGCGCCGACTGGCACCTGGGCCATCTCTACCAGCCGCGCGCCTACGTGGCGGACAGCATCATGCCGGGCTATCCGTTCCTGTTCGAGCTCAAGCCCGAAGGCGCCGTCGGCAAAAGCGACAAGGTGGTCGCGCTGCCCGGCGGCACGGTGCCGCCGGGCAAGGTGGTGGTGGCCACGCCCCAGGCGCTGGACCTGGTCGCCTACCTGATTGGCCTGCGCCACACCTACCCGGTGGTGGAGCAGGCCGCAGCGGCGGGCGCAAGCAGCCAGCCGCCGCAGCGTGCCACGCTGGCATCCGCCTCGACCTCGCCATCCAGCCCGTTCGGTGCGGCCGCGTCTTCTCAATCCACCTCTTCTCAATCCACCTCCAGCCCGCCGGCGCCACGCGCGCCCGGCGCGCAAGCCAGCCACGATGAAGCCCTCGCAAGCCCATAAGACAGAGAACGCCGATCCCGTCGAGCAGCACAACCCGGTGCCCAAGATCGTGCTGGCGCTGGTGTGCGGCCTGCTGGTCTGGGCCATCAGCTACATCCTGATCGAGCGCGCCGACGGCAGCGCCGCGCTGGGCGACCGGCGCGACCTGGCCGCGCTGGCAGCGCCGGCGGGGCAGGGCCGTGTAGCCGACGGCAAGCTATTGTTCGCCGCCAATTGCCAGGCTTGCCACCAGGCCAGCGGGCAAGGCATTCCCGGCGTGTTCCCGCCGCTGGCGGGCTCGCCCTGGGTCAACGACGATCCGGACCGTCTCGCACAGATCCTGCTGCACGGCATGACCGGCCCGCTGGAGGTGCTCGGCACCACCTACAACGGCGCCATGCCGGCCTTTGGCGAGCAGTTTTCCGACCAGGAGATCGCGGCGCTGGCCACGCATATCCGCAGCCAGTGGGGCAATGGCGCCGCGCCGGTCGAGGCCGCGCGGATCGCGGCGGCGCGCGCGGCTTCCGTCGCACAAAAGGCGCCCTGGCACGGCGGCGAAGCGCTGCAGGCATTCATGACCACGGGAGGCGCCCCCAAGCCATGACGCGTGCGTGGAGCAAGACGCTGGCGATGGTTGCGCTCGTGCTGGTGCTGGCCGGCGCGGCGGTGTTCGCCACAACGCGGGGCTTGCGCACGGTCAGCGCCGATGGCGCCCGGCGCCTGGACCTGGCGCGCGCCCCGCGCGAGCTGCCGGCGCTGGCATTGGTCGACCAGGCGGGCCGGCAGCTCGCTTTTGGCGGCCCCATGCCGCAGGGCGAGGGCGTTGGCAAGCGCGACAGGCCCGTCACGCTGGTGACGTTCGTCTATACCCGATGCCTGGCAATCTGCCGCACCAGCGCGTCGGGGCAGGCCTGGCTGCAGCAGCAATTGCGCGAGCGCGGCCTGCAGGACCGCGTGCGCCTGCTGACGTTGTCTTTCGACCCGGCACGCGATACGCCCGCCGCGCTGCGGGCCTATGCGCGCACGCTGCGCGCCGATCCCGCCATCTGGACCTTCGCCACGGTGGCCGAGCCCGCGCGCTTGCGCGGCCTGCTCGACGCCTTCGGCATCGTCGTGCTGCCCGATGGGCTGGGCGGCTACTCGCACAACGCCGCGCTGTTCCTGGTCGACGCACGTGGCCGGCTGGCTGCCGCCTATGACGTGGAGCGGCCGGACTTGGCGCTGGCCGACGTGCTGCGCAGCCGGCTGTGAAGGTGCGGCTTGCACCCGGTTGGCAAGCCTGCCTGCCCGGCTTGATGCTGGCCGTGGCCGCGTTGTTGCGCCCATGGCTGGAGGCGACCATGGCCAGGCATATGGGCCTGGAACTGCCGCTGCTGGCACTTGCCGGCTGGTGGGCGGCGCGCTGTGCCGGGCTGCGGCTGGCGGCCTGGCTGGCGCCATGGAACGCGGCGGGGCTGCCGGGCCTGCTGGCGGCGTGGTGCATCGTCAGCTACTGGATGCTGCCGGTGGCGCTGGACGCAGCCACGCTGGCGGGCCCCATGGGCATGGCCAAGGTGGCGAGCATGGTGCTGGCGGGGCTGCTGGCGCGCGCCTCGTGGCAGGCCGCCGGCCCCGTGGTGCAGGGCTTCTTTGTCATCAACGGCGCCTGGATGATGCTGAGCGCCGGGTTGCTGTACCAGGAGGCGGAGTCGCAACTGTGCAGCACCTACCTGGCCGATGAGCAGCTGGCGGCAGGCCGGGTGCTGGTGCTGTGGGGGCTGGCCTTGCTGGCGATGTGGCTGTTTGCCGTTGCCAGCCGGCTGGCGGTGGATCGCGAGCCGCTCACCTAGGCCCGCAAGACCGCCCGCAGACCGGACAGCATTGCCACGTGAAATGACGTGGTGTAACGTTACGCAGTCCTGCGGGACCCGGATGCTTGTTTGTTTCTCCGCCCCGGCCTCTTACGGATTCCCATGCATCAAGTTGCGCACAACGCCTTTGCCACCATCGCGACCCGTCCGGGCGCGGCGCGGCCGTGCGCCGCCTTTGTACCGCTCGCACCGCCCGTCACTCCTGCGCCGCGCACGCGGGCCGGCCTTGCGCCGCCGCCCCCGGCCGTGCTGGGCTGATCGTCAGCCCGTCTTTTTTCGGCTTCTTCCTTCTTCGGCTGGTTCCCGCCTGATGCCAGGGCGCTTTTGCGTCCGCGCGGCGCCAGTGTGCCGGGGCGCGCCGGCGTTTTCGGATTACCGTGACAGGTGAAACCCATGGATTTGAACAAAAATGCACTGAGCGCGCATGGCTCGACCGCGCTCTTCGTGCTGCTATGGAGCAGCGGCGCCATCTTTGCGCGCCTCGGGCTTGAATACGCTTCTGCCTTTGCCTTGCTGGCCGCGCGCTTTGCGCTGGCGCTGGCCGTGCTGCTGGTGCTCGCGGCCTGGCGGCGGCGCTGGTTGCCGCGGCCCGGCACGCGCTTGCAGGTGGTCTGCTCCGGGTTGCTGCTGACCGGCGCGTATTCGATCTTCTACCTGCTGGCGCTGGCGCGCGGCATGACGCCGGGCGTGCTGGCCACGCTGCTGGGCGTGCAGCCGATCCTGACCTTGCTACTGGTGGAGCGGCGCTTCTCGGCGCGCCGCCTGGCAGGCCTTGCGGTGGCGTTGGGCGGGCTGGTGCTGGTGGTCTTCCAGGGGATAGCGCTGGCGCGCATCTCGCTGCTGGGCATGGGCTTTGCGCTCGGCGCGCTGGCGTGCATGACGATCGGCGCCATCCTGCAAAAACGCATCCGGCAAGCACCGCTTGACGTGATGCCGTTGCAATACGGCGCGGGCCTGGCGCTGTGCCTGCTGTTCGTGCCGTTCCAGCCGATGGCGGTGGTGCCTTCGGCGGGCTTCGCGCTGTCGCTCGGTTGGCTCGCGCTGGTGATTTCGGTGGGCGCCACGTTGCTGCTCTACCGGCTGATCCAGGCGGGCAACCTGGTCAACGTCACCAGCCTGTTCTACCTGGTGCCGGCCGTGACCGCGCTGATGGATTACCTGTTCCTGGGCAATCGCCTTGCCGCGCTGAGCCTGGCAGGCATGGTGGCGATCGTGCTTGGGCTGGTGCTGGTGTTCAGCCAGAAAGCAGGTAGCCCCGGGTAGCCCGGCAGCCTGAAAGCCAGGCCGGCCCCGGCGTGCAACGCGCCGAAGCGGCGCGCGGCGGCCGGGGCCGGCTTGCATCGGCGTGCAGCGTATCAGGCGTGTGCCAGCAGTTTTTCCGTGCGCCGCACCGGCAGGGCGAGCGTTGGCACGGCCTGCAGCAAGGGCGTGGCAGCGGTGCCCACCTCGAAACGGGCGGGCGCTTCCTTGGCCAGGCGGCGCAGCCGCTCCAGCCGGGCTTCCACGCGCGCGTCGGGCTGCGTGTCGAGGTACAGGGTAGACGGGCACGCCACGCCGAGCCTATCCAGCGCCTCTTTGAAGTTGGCCGGTGTCAGGCCCTCGGCCGGATTCACGCTGACCACGTGCGGCAGCAGGTGCGCGTATTGCGGGTCTTGCATCGACGCCGTGTCGCAGGTCAGGATGGCAAAGGCCTGCGGTGCCGGGCGGTGCGCAAAATAGGCCGCGATGCGGGCTGCGTGGCCGCCGGGGATGTCGGGGGTCATGCCTTCCACCTGCAGGTCGAGCTGCTGCAGGATGGCGGCGGGAACGCCGCGGCGCCATGCCTCGGATACCACCACGCGCGCACCGGCCAGGCCGAACAGGCGCCGCACGAATCCGAGCGCGACGGGATCGAAGAAGCGGACGTCGCGCAAGGTGCCGGTATCGGGGATTCCGCCCAGCCGAGCCTCGGAGCGGCTCGAATAGAGGACACCGGGGACGTCAAGCATGATGAGGCGTTCGGACATGATTTCCTATTGGGTTGCAGCGCCGGTTGGCACGTTTGAAGATTACGACGCATCCGGGAAAATCTGGAGAGGCGGGAAGTGCCTAAGTTGCAACATATCTGTAACTTGAGATGCGACTTCGTAAAAATCAGCGATTCGCCCGGGCTAGTTGTTTCGGCGCGAAACAATTAGCCCGGGCGATTCCGGTTTTCATGAAACCAGCAAGCGGCGCCAGCGCGGCGCTACAGCATGCCGGTGACCGCCGCCAGCCGCTCGACGCTCCAGCCCTTGCCCAGCAGGATCATGCGCGTATGCAGGTCATCATGCACTTCGCGGCTGACTTCCTGCCCGAGATAGGTCAGCGTCTTGTAGCGCAGGTCCACATAACCCAGCACATGGTCCTTGGACAGCGAGTGCCACAAGGCATTGGCGCCGGCGGACTGCCGCGCGCCCGTCATCAGGCACAGGCCGGCGTCCAGCCCCCAGCGGTAGATCGCGGTGGCCAGCCCGCGGCGCTGGTAGGCCGTCTCGTACTTGGAGTGCGGCGCGCGCAGGTAGCGGTCGGCGCGCCGCCCCACCTCGATCAGGCGGTTGAAGACCGTGTAGCCCGCCAGGCGCTTGCGCGCCACGTCCTCCACATAGACGTAGTACTCGCCATCCGCCTCGCGGTAGCGGATCACCAGCTCCGGCGAGTCGGTGGCGATCGCCGGGATGCCGTGGAGGCGGTCGCCCGGCCGGTGCAGGCGGCCGTAGATGGAACCGAACTCCTGGTCGAGCTCGGCGGGGCGGTGGCTGACATCGATGCGCAGCTCTAGCCTGCGCGCAAGCCACGGAAGCGCCATGGCCGGCGCCATGATGGACATGTCGTTCTTTCTCCCGGAAGCAGCGGCGGTTAGACCGGCATGTGCTGGAAGCCCCGTGCCAGGGCGAACACTACGACCATGAAGAAGGCCAGGACCAGCAAGACTTTGTAGAACATTGCTTATCTCCCAAGTGAAAGGTGAGAACGTGAGAACGGTGAAGGAACAAGGGCAAGGTGTGCGGTGGCATATCAGCACATGGCAGGTTCCTCCCACCACCCGCTCACCAGGCCTTCGGGCTTGCGCACCGCCAGCACCTTCGCGCTCGCCGGCCACGCATCGACCCTGACATCCAGGCCGGCGTACACGCCATAGCCAACGCCCGCGCGGATCTCGTCGCCCGCCTGCAAGCCTTCGCCCGCCTTGATGGCGCATTCGGCAACGATGGCCTCGAGCGCCTTGATGCCCCAGCCGGCCTCCAGATGCATGCCGCCGCGAATGGAGGCGCCACACTCGATGCCGTGGCCGGCGCGCACGGTGTGGCGCGCATCGATGACACCGCCGGCGCGGATGCTCTTGCCGCAGTGAATGGCCGCTTGCCCGATCAGGTCCTGCCCGGCCACCGCGCTGCCGGCGAGCGCGATCTTGCCGCCGCACAGCACATCCCAGCCGGCCTTGAGGTTGGCGCCGCCGGTGATCGCGTCCTGCACGTCGATGCCCCATGTGGCCTTGATATCGCCGCCCGCTTCGAGCACGCCGCCGCTATGGATGCCGCCGGCCGCCGCGAGGCTGTCACCGGCCACGATGGCCCGGCCCGCGCGTATGCCGCCGCCGGCCTGGATGCGGCCCCCGGCGCGCAGCATGGTCCCGACGTCGATGCTGCCGCGCACCACCAGCGAGCCGGCAAAGACCACGGCATCGGCGTCGATGCTGTCCACGGCGAGTACGGCGTCGGTGGGCCCGAACTGCGTCAGCAGCCAGCAGGCGTCGTCAACGCGGCCGTCATCGACGAGGGCGTCGAGCAGGTGCTGGTAGTCGCTGCCGCCCTGGCGGTTGCGCACGAACCAGCGGTAGCCATCGGCGCAGGGGCGCTTGGCTTTGACAAAATTCTTGGTGAGCTCCATGGCGATGAAGGCGTGCGAAGTGAATGCCGCGAGCGTGCCGCGGCAGGAAAAAGGCGTGCAGGGCCATGACGGTGCAACGGCTAAGCCGAGGCACCGTGCTCAATCAGAGATTGATGAGAAAGTAGACGACGGCGACGGTGCCGATCGCACAGAGGGTCTTGTGATAGATCGAAGACGAAGACATGGTTTTTCCCCCAGGTTGCACATTGGACAAGGGGCGCGATGCGCGCCCTCAGGCAAAGTGCCGTGCGGGGAAAATCAGGACCTGGCTGGTGTGTCCTGGTTTCCCCGCACGGCCTGGAAAAGCACGGCGGCGAAACCATAGGTGTTGACCGCGGCCGGTGTGGCGCGCAGCGAGCGCACGCTGCCCTTGGCCGCGCACGCACGCGTTGCCACCGCATGCATGGCATGGCGGCGGACTGCGTTGCGGTGCGAGGCGAGGCGAGGAGCATGAGGTCTCGAATGAAGGGTGGAAAATCCTGGCAAGCGTGCCGCCGTTTTTTCAGGCAGCACGGACTCTTATGCCATATCGGGTAGGGCTTGTCCAGCCAGCCCCACTCGCTGGCGGACGCGAGGGGGGGCATCCTGGCCGGGCATCTCGGCTAGGATCGTGCGTCTTCACGGGAGGGGGCGCCACATGCTCGAAGCCATCGGCCTGGGCAAATCGTATGGCACGCGGGCGGTGGTGAAGGACGTTGCCTTCACCGTCGCTGGCGGCGAGATCACGGGCCTGCTGGGGCCCAACGGGGCCGGCAAGAGCACCACGGTAGCGATGCTGTGCGGCCTGGTCGCCCCCGATGCCGGGCGCTGTGCTGCGCGAGCGCACGGCCCAGGCACTTGCGCTGGTGGGTTTGTCCAAGCGCGCGCGGGACAAGCCTGCGCATTTCAGCGGCGGCATGAAGCGCCGCCTGAACATTGCCTGCGCGCTGGTCCACGATCCCGACATCCTGATCTTCGACGAGCCCACCACCGGGGTCGACCCGCAAAGCCGCAATGCCATCTTCGACAGCCTGGAAGCGCTGCGCGAGCGCGGCAAGGCGCTGCTCTACACCACGCACTAAATGGAAGAGGCCGAGCGCCTGTGCGATCGCATTGTGATCATGGACCACGGGCAGTTGGTGGCCAGCGATACGCTGGCCGGGCGCTGCGACAGGATCCCGCATTGCAGTTGCGCGAGCTGCCAGCCCAGGCCGCCGACGATGCGGTGCGGCAAGGCAAGGTGCAGGTGGCCGTGACCTTGCCAGGCGGCTTCGGCGAAGCGGCGCCGCGCGCTGCGCTGCTGGGCAGCCGCATCGTCAGCGGCGCGCTCACGGCCACGATCCTGATGGCGCTGATCTTCGGTGCCGCCATTGCGTTCTTTGGTGTGCGCATCGACGGCAGCGTGGCCGGCTTTGCCGGTGTGTTGCTGGCCTTTGCCGCGCTGTTCGCGCTGCTGGCGATCTGGCGTTTCGATTGGGAGGAGCCAGCAGGCAGCGCGTAAGTGTCCGGCCGCGCGCCAACTCCTGGAACCTAGAATGAAGGTGTCCTGTCCCCACGGGAGATCCCATGCATCTCGAAGGTTCCTGCCATTGCGGCGCGGTCAGCTTCAGCCTGGAGTGCGACTCGCCTTATCCGTTCATGCATTGCTACTGCTCGATCTGCCGAAAGACGGCGGGCGGCGGTGGCTATGCCATCAACCTCGGCGGTGACGCCGCCACGCTGAAGGTTCGCGGCAAAAAGCATGTCGGCATCTACCACGCGGTGATGCGCGAGCCGGGCAAGCGCGCGCGCCGCTCGCCGGCCAAGCGGCATTTCTGCCTGAAATGCGGCAGCGCGTTATGGCTCTGGGATCCGCGCTGGCCGGAGCTGGTGCATCCGCAGGCGTCCGCCATCGATACGCCGCTGCCCAAGCCGCCAGAGGTGGTGGAGGCCGCGCTGGATTTTGCCGCGCCCTGGGTCGATGTGCCCAAGGGGCGGGGCCATGTGCACTGCGGCACCTGGCCCTCCGAGTCGCTTGCCGAGTGGCACAGGCGCCGCGGCCTGCAAGGCTAGTGCGCCAGCATGATCCCCGCGGTGGCGATCAGGCACAAGGCAAAGGCGGCGCGCAGCCGCCGCTCCGGCATGCGGTGGGCGAGCGCCACGCCCCACGAGATGGTCAGCATGCCGCCGAGCGACAGCGGGATGCCGCTGGCCCAGTCGACATGGCCGGCATGGGCATAGGTGGCCAGCGCCACCACCGCGCCGGGCGTGACCAGCGCCAGCGCCAGGCCTTGCGCCGCCGCCTGCCGGAACCCGAACAGCCCAACCAGGGCCGGCGCCGCCACCACGCCGCCGCCCACGCTGAAAAAGCCCGAGAACGCGCCGCCGACCACGCCCAGCGCCGGAATCCAGCGCGGTGACAGGCGTGCTTGCTGCGCCGTGGCGGCGCGTCCTGGCAGCAGCCGCCAGAGGAAATAGAGCGCCAGGCCGATCATGAAGCAGGCAAAGATGCGGCGCAGCAACACGGCGTCGATGGCGGTGGCCAGACGTGCCGAGGCATAAGTCGCCAGCACCGCTGACAGCCCGAGCACGACTGCCGTGCGCAGCGCGATGCCGGCGCGGCGGCGGTATTGCCAGAAGCCGATCAGCACATTGGGCGCAATCATCACCAGCGCGGTGCCCTGCGCCAGTTGCTGGTCCATGCCATAAAGCAGGCCCAGCGCGGGAATGGCAATCAGCCCGCCGCCGATGCCGAACAGCCCGCCCACGGCGCCCAGCGCGCTGCCCAGGCCAAAGATCAACAGGGCGGACAGCAAGGACGGCAGCAGGGAATGGTCAAGCATGGAATACAGGAGGCGGCGCTAACGGCAACAGCATGGCAACAGCGTGCACTGCGGGGTGAGTGATAACGCCCCGGGCCGACGTTCCGGTGGGGGCCAAAAGGCACAAAGCGCGTAATGATACGCGGCTTTGGCGACCCGCCTGCTGGCTACTTTCCTTTGTCATGAAAGCGGCGTATTTGTCAGGGTTTTCCCTCGAAAAGGGGGTGTTCGAGGGTTTTTCCCCAAATTTGTTGGCCGCGTGAAAGGCGTTTGTAATGCAGTTCGGTTGGAATGCGCTCGGGAGATCGTTCGCCGCTGCCGGATACCGGCAAGAACACGTCGGGTTCCACGGAGATGCGTGAATATTCGCTAACTCGGTGCACCGAACGGCGGGCATGGTCGTTTACCGCACACTTAAGTCGAACCGAGCCAGATTGATCGTGTCTTTTTCCATTCCTCGTTTCCTGCTGCTAAGCCTTCTCGGCGCCGTTGCGGGCGCTGCCGTGGCCGGCTCTAATGTGCCGCAAAGCGCACCCTTGCCGATGGACGGCCCCTGCGTGGCGCCGCCGTCCAAGGCGACCCTGACCCTCGCCCAGGTGCGGGTCGATGCCGTGCGCTGCAACCGCGACATCATCGCGGCGCGGCGCAATGTGGAGGCTGGCCAGGCCGATATCCAGATTGCGTCGCAGCGGCCCAACCCTGTGCTCAGCCTGGGCGTGGCCAATATCAACCCGCATGCCGGCTTCAACTCGGGCGGCCCGCGCAGCAAGACGGTGGACTCCACACTGCGTGTGGACCAGGTGATCGAGACCGCCAACAAGGCAGGCTTGCGGGTGGATACCGCGCAAGCCTCCAGCCGCGCCGCTGGCGAAGTGCTGCAGGCGGTGATCACCCAGCAGGCGAGCCTGGTGGACCAGGCGTTCTATCAAGCATTGGTGAGCCAGGAACGGGTTGCCGTGCTCAACGAGACGCTGGCACTCTACGGCCGCACCCAGCAAGCCAACGAGGCTCGCCTGAAGGCTGGCGATGTGTCGCGCGCCGATGTGGCCAAGCTGCAGCTCGATGTGCTGCGCGCACAAGCCGACCTGCGCAGCGCCATGGCCGACCATGCCAGCGACAAGGCCGCGCTGGCGCAGGCCATCGGCGTGCCCGGCACGCTGGCCGACAATCGCCTGACGCCCGACTGGCCCGCCCTGGATGTGCCGGTGCCCCAGCCCGACGCCGACACCGTGCAGCGCCGCGCGGACGTGGCGGCGGCGGAAGCCCGCCTGGCTGCAGCCGCCAGCGCGCGCGACCTGGCCCGCGCGGGGCGCGTGCCCGATGTCACCGTGGGCGCGCAGGCGGAGCACTACCCTGTCTCGGCCGCCAACCAGACCGGCAGCGGCAACAGCTTCGGCGTGTTCGTGTCGATCCCGCTCTACGTGCGCCACAGTTTTGGCGGAGAAGCCCGCCGCGCCGAGGTGGATTACTACGCCGCGCTGGATGATCGCAACCGCGTGCTGCTCGAGGCGCAGAACGAGCTGGAGCGCTCGCGCAACCAGCTTGAAGCCACGCGCCTGTCGCTCAAGCAGATGGTCGAAGGCGTGGTGCCGACCGCCGAGAGTGTTGCCGGCAGCGCCGAGTTTGCCTACGCCAAGGGCGCCAGCAGCGTGCTGGACCTGCTCGATGCGCGCCGGGCCTTGCGCCAGACGCGCCTGGACGCTGTCAACGCGCAAGGCGATTTCGCCAAATCCCTGTCGGCTTACCGCGCCGCCCTGCAGTCCTCACCCAATTCCCAGGCTCGCCCCGATGTACCGCGTCCTTAATTCCGTGTCTGCTCCGATGTCCGTCCCGATGACTGCTAAGCCTGCTTCAATGTCCCCCGTACGTGCCGCGGCCCGCCATGGCGTCGCCGCCCGGCTGGTCGCGTTTTCGCTGGTCGCGCTGGCGCTCGCCGCCTGCGGCAAGAAGGAAGCCCCGCCCCCCAGCGACGAACCCAAGGTCAGCGGCAACACCGTTGAATTTCCGGCCACGGTCAGGACGCTGCCCGGCATCGTGGGCGAGGCCGTCAAGAGCGGCGGCGAGCGCATGCTGAGCCTGCCAGGCCGCCTGGTCTGGAATGAAGACCGCACCGTGCGCGTGTCGACGCCGTTTGCCGGGCGCGTGACCGAGGTGCTGGTGCAGCCGGGGACCAACGTCAAGGCGGGGCAGGCGCTGGCCATGCTGACCTCGACCGATTTCGGCGTGGCCCAGGCCGACGCCCGCAAGGCCGCGGCCGACGCCGCCTATGCCGGCAAGGCGCTGGCACGCCAGCGCGAGCTGTACGGTGCTGGCGTCGTGGCGCAAAAGGACCTGGAGCAGACCCAGGCCGACGCTGCCCGGGCCAATGCCGACCTGCAGCGCACCCAGGCTGCCTTGCGCCAGTACGGCGCCGGCGCGCAGGGCGAGGGCGCGAGCAACCGCTTTGCCTTGCGCACGCCGATCGACGGCCTGGTGGTGGAGCGCAATATCAATAACGGCATGGAGCTGCGCCCCGACCAGCCGCCCACCGCACCGCTGTTCCTGGTGACCGATCCCGGCGAACTGTGGGCGCAGGTCGACGCGGCCGAGGCCGACATCGCCCTGTTCAAGCCTGGTGTGACCGTCCAACTGGTGTCGGCCGCTTATCCCGGCGAGACCTTCGCCGGCAAGGTGGTCAAGGTGGCCGATTACGTGGATCCTGCGGCGCGCAGCGTCAAGGTGCGTTTGTCCGTGCCTAACCCGGACCGTCGCCTGAAGGCCGAGATGTTCGTCACCGCCAAGCTGCAGGCCGCCTCCTTCCAGGGGATCGCGGTGCCGTCCAAGGCCGTGTTCCTGGCCGAGAACCACCACTTTGTGTTCGTGCGCACGGCGCAGAACCGCTTCGAGCGCAAGCAGATCAAGCTGGGCGTGTCGCTGCCCGGCATGGCCGAGGCAGTGGAAGGGCTCAAGGATGGCGACGTGGTGGTGACCGACGGCAACCTGTACCTGCAGGACATCCTGCGAGACGCCACCGCGGTCAACGCGGCGCGCGCGAGCGAAGCCAGCAGCGCCAGCGCGAAGCAGTGAGGAAGACCGCCACATGATTTCGCGTATCGTCCATTTCGCCCTGCACCAGAAGCTGTTCGTCTGGCTCGGCCTTGCCATCTTCATCGGGGGGGGCCTTGCGGCCTTCAAGAACCTGCCGATCGAAGCCTTCCCGGATGTCTCCGACATCCAGGTCAACGTCATTACGCTATACCCGGGCCGCGCCGCCGAGGAAGTCGAGCGCCAGGTCACGATCCCGATCGAGACCGCGCTGGCCGGCACGCCGAACTCCGTGCGGGTGTTCTCGCACACCCAGTTCGGCCTGTCCTTCCTGATGGTCACCTTCAATGACAAGGCCACCGACGTGGTGGCCCGCCAGCAGGTGATCGAGCGCCTGCGCGGGGTGGACCTGCCCGACGGCGTGCAGCCGGAGCTGGCGCCGCTGTCCACCGCCATCGGCGAGATCTTCCGCTTTCGCCTGACTGGCAAGGGCTACAGCGCACAGGAACTGCGCACGCTGCAGGACTGGGTGGTGGAGAAGAACCTGCGCCAGGTCCCGGGCGTGGCCGACCTTGTCACCATTGGCGGCACCATCAAGCAGTACGAGGTGAACCCCAACCTGGCGAAGATGCGCGACGCCAAGATCTCGCTCGCGCAACTCTTTACCGCCCTGCAGCGCGCCAACTCCAACGCCGGCGGCGGCGCCGTGGCCAACGGGCGCCAGCAGTTCCTGCTGCGCTCGCTGGGCAGCTTCCGCACCTCGGCCGATATCGCCGATGTGGTGGTGTCGGAAGTCAATGGCACGCCGATCCTGGTTAAGGACATTGCCGAGATCAGGACCGGTTCCGCGCCGCCCCAGGGCCTGATGGGCCAGGACGACGAGGACGATATCGTCTCGGGCATCGTGGTGATGCGCAAGGGCGAGAACCCCTCGCTGGTGCTCGAAGCGCTCAAGAAGAAGATCGACCTGCTGGACAACTCGATCCTGCCCAAGGGCGTGAAGATCGTGCCCTACTACGACCGCTCTACGCTGATCGACAAGACCTTGCACACGGTGTTCGGCAACCTGGTCGAGGGCGCGCTGCTGGTGATGGCCGTGCTGTACCTGTTCCTGGCCAATGTGCGTGCCGCGGCCATCGTGGCGATGGTGATTCCGCTGGCGCTGCTGTCCACGTTCATCGGCCTGACCTGGGTGGGCATTCCCGCCAACCTGCTGTCGCTGGGCGCGATGGACTTCGGCATCATCGTGGACGGCGCTGTGATCGTGGTGGAGAACATCTTCAAGCGGCTGGGCGAGCTGAAGGAAGCCCAGATCAAGGACAGCCGCGCGCGCATGCACGCCATCCTGCAGGCCACCACCGAAGTGGGCCGCCCGACCGTGTTCTCGATGATCATCATCATCGCCGCGCACATCCCGATCTTTACGCTGCAGCGCCACGAGGGCAAGATCTTCGCGCCCATGGCCTACACCGTGACGGGTGCGCTGGTCGGCTCGCTGATCATCTCGCTGACGCTGGTGCCGCTGCTGTGCCACCTGTTGCTGACCAAGAACATCGCGCATGAGGACAACTTCATGGTGCGCCATAGCAAGCGCCTCTACGAGCCGATGCTGGCCTGGGCGCTCGACCACAAGCGCACCGTGGTGGGCATCTCCGTTGGCCTGCTGGTGGCAACGGTTGGCGTGGGCAAGTTCCTCGGCAGCGAGTTCCTGCCGGAGCTGGACGAAGGCTCGATGTGGGTCAGCTTCGACCTGCCGGCGTCGGTGTCCATCGACGAAGCGCGCGACCAGGCCCGCCGCCTGCGTGGCGTGATTCGCAAGACGCCCGAGGTCAATACCACCATCTCAAAGGTGGGCCGCCCGGACGACGGCACCGATCCCAAGCTGATCAACACCGTCGAGATCCTGGTCGACCTGAAGAACGACAAGCAGTGGCGCGCGGGCTACGACAAGCGCAAGATCATCAACGAGATCAACGCCAACCTGCGCCAGCTGCCCGGCATCGAGCCTAATTTCTCGCAGCCGGTGCGCGACAACATTCTTGAGAGCATCTCCCAGATCAAGGGCCAGATCGTGATCAAGGTGCAGAGCGACAGCTTGCAGCAGAACAAGCGCGTGGCCGACCAGATCCTGGCCAACGTGCAATCGGTCCAGGGCGTGATGCGCGCCTTTATCGACCGCGACGGCGAGCTGCCGCAGTATGTGCTGGACTTCGACCGCGCCCAGGCTGCCCGCTACGGCATCAACGTGGGAGACGTGCAGGACCTGATGGAGACCGCGCTGGCCGGCAAGGCAGCCACCGAGCTGTGGGAAGGCGAGAAGCACTTCAGCGTGGCGGTGCGCCTCAAGCCTAACGAGCGCCAGCTGCCAAACCTGCCGAATATCTTCCTGCAGACGGCGGACGGCGCGCAGGTGCCGCTGTCGCAACTGGTGCACTTCCGCGCGGCTTCCGGCGCGATGAACATCAGCCGCGAGAACGGCCAGCGCACCACGTCCATCGGCATCTTCATCCATGACCGCGACATGGGCAGCGTGGTGAAGGACATGCAGGAACTGGTCGCCAAGAACGTCAAGGCCGACGACGTCAAGATCAGCTGGTCGGGCGAGTTCGAGAACCAGGAACGCGCCATGGCGCGGCTGTCGATCGTGGTGCCGCTGTCGGTGCTGGTGATCTTCCTGCTGCTGTTCAATGCCTTCAAGTCGTTCAAGAGCGCGACCCTGATCATCTCAAACATTCCGTTCGCGCTGATCGGCGGCGTGTTCGCGCTGTTCATCACCGGCATTCCGCTGTCGGTGTCGGCTGCGATCGGCTTTATCGCGCTGTTCGGCCAGGCCGTGCTCAACGGCGTGGTGATGGTGACCTACTTCAACCAGCTGCGCGACGAAGGCATGCCGGTGCGCCAGGCCGTGCTGACCGGCTCGATGGACCGCCTGCGCACGGTGCTGATGACCGCGCTGCTGGCCATGCTGGGCCTGTTCCCGATGGCCATCTCGCGCGCCATCGGCTCGGAGACGCAGCGCCCGCTGGCCATCGTCATCATCGGCGGCCTGATCACCGCCACCATGCTCACGCTGATCGTGCTGCCCACGCTGTATGAGTGGATGGTCGGCCGCAACTGGCCGGACGAAGAGAACGGCAATGGCAACGGCAATGAGAACCGCTTGTCGGATTCGCTGCCGGCCTGATCTTCCGGTTGTTGCCTGCCTCGAAAGCCCGTCACCTTGGTGGCGGGCTTTTTTATTTCCCTGACCCGCCCCCCGGTCCCTTCGTCACAGGTTGCGCAGCGCGCGGCTGCAAATGCGGCGGGTGGCGGCGGCCGGCTCATGCAGTTGCCAGCGCTGGCACAGGGCGCGTACCCAGTCGGGACTGTCCTTGGCCGCATCGTTGAGCCAGTTGGCCACCGAGTCCTGTACATAGGGCGAGGGGTCGGCCTTCAGCGCGTCCAGCAGCGGCAGGGCCTGCGCGGGATGCTTCTTCAGCGCGGCGATATGCGCGCACCATACTCCACGCGGGCGAAGTGCTTCGGTGGCAAAGCGGCGCAGCCGCTCGGATGGCGACGCCGTCCAGGCGGCAAGCAGCGCGATGCCGGTGTCGAGGTCCGCCGCGAGATGCGGCCGCACTGCCATCCAGGCCCATTCGCGCACGCCGAAATGCGGGTCGTCGGCCAGCGCCCGGATGGCCGCGAGGCGCTGGCTCAGGTCCAGGTCCGGCCGTATGCCGGCCATGAAGCAGGCCCAGCCGCGCACGGTGTCCGATGGATGCGCCTGACAACGTGCGATGCCCGCGGCGCCAAGCTGCTCCATGAGGATGGCGCCGATGCTGGCCATGCGCTTGAGGATGCCGAGCTGGCTGGCGGCTTCGGCTTGCTGCATGGCGGCTGGCGGGAGTTTGGGAAACACGGCGCGCAGCAGCGTGACCTGGTTCAACGCCAGGCATTCGGTGAGCGTGGCGCTTTGCAGTTCGCCGCGCTCCAGCGCGGCCAGGATGTCGGCGGGAATGTCCGCCGCCCGGCTCGCGCCTTTGCGTGTTGCCGGCTGGGCTGCCGACTGGGTCATGCCAGATCCTCCGGCACGCCATGGCGCTTGGCCATGCCCGCGGAAACCTTGCTTAGCAGGCTGTCGAGCAAGGCACGCTCCTGTGCGGATAAGTCACGGAACAGGCTGGCGATCCAGCGGCCATGCTCGTCGAACACCTTCTTGGCAACCTGCTTGCCCTTGCGGGTGAGCCGGATGGTCAGGGCACGCCGGTCCGTGGTGTCGGCATGGCGTTCGATCAGCGCCTCGCGCTCCAGCCCGTCCAGCAGGCCGGTGATGGTGGCGCGCGTGACGCCGGCCTGCTCGGCGAGCGTATTGGGCGCCAGCCCGTCCCTGGCCGCGTTCAGCAGGAACAACAGCACGAAACGGCCTTCGGACAGGCCATGCGGCGCCAGCAGCGCAGCGCAGTCGCGGTCGATCGCGGACGCCAGCGACAGTGCCCGGAAACACAGCTGGATGCTGTCCAGGCCGGGCAACTGGCGTCGTTCGGCTTCGTTGAGCAGGGCGAGGTACTTCTGTTCGAGTGCTTGCATAGTGGCGCCATATTATATGGCGCCTAATTAGTTGGCAAGCACGCCGCCGGCTGCCTTCAGGGCAAGCCGGTCGACCAGCAACACGATGACGGCACCGATCGCCGTCGCGGCCACGCGGTCCATCAGCATGCTGGCGTCGGCCGGCCCGCTGGCGCTCATGATCATCACCATCAGCGGGGTCATGACTGCCGAGTAGGCCAGGTAGTTGCGCAGGCGCAGCAGTGGCCGGATGCCGGCCAGCCATCCCGCGTTGAATGCCACCAGCCAGTACGGGGGCTGATGGCCCAGCAGCAAGCTGGCGCCAAGCACGCCGAGGAGGGTGCCGGCCACGCGCTGCGTAGCCTTGACGGCAAAGCCTTCTGGCTGCCGCTGCAACAGGATCGCCACGGTCAGCGTGATCCATTCGAAGTGATGGTTCGGTAACATCCCGCGCAGGATGCCGGCGCAGCCCAGGCCGAGCACCAGCCGCAGCGTGTACTGCCACCCGGCCCACTGCGACAGCGTGCGCCGCCATCGCCGCAGGCGTTGCGCCGTGGTGGGTAATGGCAACGGCAATGGCAAGCGCGTGTCCGCTTGCGGCAGCGCTGTGGCCCGCGGCGCGAGGAGCAGGCACAGCAGACAGGTCCAGAGCGCGCCGGCCAGCGCGAGCAGGAGAAAGCCTGCCCGATGGGGCACAGCGCTTGCCGCGCTTGTGGCAATGATCAGGAACAGGACGAAGCGCGTGGCCGCTATCGCGAGCGGCCGGCTGTAGCCGCCGAGGCAGGCCGCAGCACCGGCCAGCAAGAGGACGATGGCATCGGTCAGGATGCCGTGGCCCGCCAGGGCTGCCGCGATGCCCGCGGCAGCCGCAACCGGTGCAAGCAGGGCTGCCAGTGGCCTGATGCGGGCTTCGTCGCGTGCGTCGATGCCCGAACCGGCAACCGCACCGGCGCCGATCGCCAGGCTGCCAAGCGCGGCGGCCTGGCCGAGCGCGATCTGCCCCGTGGCGCCGGCAAGCAGCAGCGGCATGCCCATGCCCAGGGCTGCCGCGAGCATCTCGCGAGGATGCACCTGCGCGCCGGCAGGCCAGTGGATGGCTTTGGCAAGATGGGTCTTTGCGCTCAATGTCCTCTCCCGTGATTGCGGGACTCCGCCGCCAGAAAATCGCGCGGCGCCTGTCCCAGCGCGCGCCGGAACATGGTGGAGAAGGCGCCGGCATTGGCATAGCCGGTTTCGGCCGCTACATGCGCGAGCGGCTTGCCGCGGCTCATCAGGTCGACGGCGTGCGCCAGCCGCAATTGCTGGCGCCAGGCGGCAAAGCTGGTGTGCAGCTCGGTGCGGAACAGCCGCGCCAGGGTGCGCTCGCTGGCGCCCGTCAGCTCGGCCCATTGGGCCAGGCTCAGCGCCGACCCTGGCTGCTCCATCAAGGCATCGCACAACGCTTTAAGGCGGCGGTCGGTGGGCAAGGCCAGCCCCGGCCAAAGCGTGGGCGCGGTGCGCAACTCCTCGATCAGCAGGGCCGCGCTTAGCTGGCGCCGTGGCGCGGACAGGCTGGCCGCGTCGGCCAGCGCCACCATCAGGTTGCGCATCAACGCCGACACTTCCACGACCGCGCAGGCGGTGAGCGACAGCGGCGCCGCCTGCGGCAGCACATAGCAGGCGTGCAGCGCTGCGTCGCCCAGCGTGACCACCTCGTGTTCCACATCCGGCGGAATCCACACCGCGCGCATGGTCGGGACCACCCAGGTGGTGCCTGCCGCGGTCACCCGCATGCTGCCGCGCAGGGGGCACGAGATCTGCCCCCACGCATGCCGATGGCGGCGAATGATGGCGTTGGGCGGCGGCAGGCGCAGATGCACGATGACCGGCTGCTCGGCGGTGGGCTGGGTCAGCGGGACGGGCTGGTAGGTGGTGCGTGGCATCTGGCTCGGCGCGGCTTTGGCGCAGGGTTTCGGGTGTGGCTGGTATTCGTAAGAAATTGCCCGAGAAGTGTAACCCGGCCAGATTGGCGCGTCCTACGATGGCGCTCATCGCATGGCACCACGGAGTTCCCTCGCATGAGCAATACCAGTCAGCCCGGCTTGCCGCCCCCGGCCAGCCTTCCCGGCAATCCCGCCGCTTCCAAGGCGCAATCCGCCGCAGGCCCCGCGAGCGCGGGCAAGCTGTCGGACAGCGCGCGCGCCGCTATTGTCATCGCCCTGTGCGTGGCGGTGGTATGGCTGGTGGGCCGCGCCACCGGCGCGCCCGGCGGCCTGGTGCTGGCGGCGGCGCTGGTGGCGTCCACCGTTTGCTGTTGGGCGCTGGGCGCGTTGCCCGAGCCGGCTACGACGTTGCTGTTCTTCCTGTGTGCCGTCGTGCTGCACGTGGCGCCGGCGCCCGTGGTGTTCTCGGGCTTTGCTTCTACCGCGTGGTGGCTCATGTTCGGCGGCGCGGTAACCGGCGTGGCCTTGCGCCAGACCGGGCTGGCGCAGCGCCTGGCGGCCATCATCTTCCGGGGCCGGGTGGGCAGCTATCGCCAGGTGATCGGCACCGTGGCGGTGAGCGCCGTGGGGCTGGCATTCCTGATGCCGTCGACCACCGGGCGCGTGCTGCTGCTGATGCCGATCGTGCTGGCGCTGGCCGACCGGCTTGGCTTCGCACCGGGTTCCAACGGCCGCATCGGCATGGTGCTGACCGTGGCAGCCGCCAGCTATATGCCGCCCACCACCATCCTGCCGGCCAATATCCCCAACAGCGTGTTGCTCGGCGCGGCCAGCTCCCTATATGGCGTCAACCTGAGCTATGGCAGCTATATCCTGCTGCATTTCCCCATCCTCGGCTTGCTCAAGACCGTGATACTGGTCTGGCTGGTTTGCCGGCTGTTCCCCGAGCGTGGGCCGATCGCGGCACTCCCGCGCGAGCAAGCGAGCGCGCCGAGCCGGCAGGAAAAGCTGCTGGCCGTGATCCTGGTGCTGGCCGTGGCAGGGTTTGCCACCGATACGCTGCACGGCGTCTCGTCGGCCTGGATCTCGCTGGCGGCATGCATCGTCTGCCTGTTGCCGGGCGTGGGCCTGGTTTCCTCGCGCATGCTGGCCGAGCAGGTGCACCTCACGCCTCTGATCTATGTGGCCGGCTTTCTCGGCCTGGGCGCCGTGGTGGAGTCCACCGGGCTGGGGACCGCCATCAGCACGGCACTGCTGCGCTGGTTGCCCCTTGCGCCGGGGCATACCGCCGCCAATGTGGCCGCGCTTGGCGCGGTCGGGGCGAGCCTGGGCCTCATGACGACGCTGCCCGGCTTGCCTGCCGTGCTGACACCGCTGGCCAAACAACTGGCGCAGGCCACGGGTTTGTCGCTGGAAGCCGTGCTGATGCTGCAGGTTCCCGTGTTCTCCACGGTGTTCTTCCCTTACCAGTCGCCACCCATCGTGATCGCCATGCAGCTCGGTGGCGTGGGGCTGCGCGACGGAACCCGCATGTGCCTGGCGCTGGCCGCGCTGACCTTGCTGGTGCTGCTGCCGCTGGATTACTTCTGGTGGCGCTCGCTGGGCTACCTGCCTTGAGCGCGCTGCCAGGGAGCTTGCGTCAACTCACGCATGATCTCGGCCTTAGACCTCTACCTCTGGCTAACGCCAGCCCCGGGTAGGCGGCCAGGGCCGGCCTGCACTTCGCTGCGGAACCACAACCCGCAGGCGCGCGGCGTTGCTCCTGAGTCACCCCGGGGACAGAGAGCGCATCCTGCGCTCATTTGTCGCGGGGCGGCGCCCTGTTCTATTGACACTCCTCCGTGCCCGCCAGTTTTTTTTCGCGTTCCAGGGGCAATGACTGCATTTAATGTCAACCGGACGTATTACTATTCGTTACGAAATATTACGGAGCGGAAACACTCGGCCCGCTGGCCCCCCACGCCGCCGGCCGCGCTCCGTGATCCAGGCAATGCCTGGCCGTCTACCCTGCCACCATCATGGCGGGCGCGGCGGTGTTGAATCGTTAGCGCAGCACCACAAGACCGGGTACCGGCTTTGCTGCATCGGGAACAGGGGAGCATCAAGTGGTGCAAGGACCAATCTCGAGCCTTCAATGGCTGTCGGGGCTGAATGCCAGGGGATTTTTTCACGATCTCGGGCCTTTTTTCTATTTTCGCTATCTGGCGGCGCTTACTGCGTTGTCGGCGTTTTGCCACCCGCCGGGTGGCAAGAAGTGGGTTTTCAAGCGTCTCAAGCTAATCTGCCGGTCCGCATTCCGCTTTGCCGCGGTGCGCAGCTGGTTGCAGGCGGTCGACTCCTGCGCGCTGATGCAGCGCGTGGCCATGGCCAAGCCCTCGCTGCTCGAGCGCCCGTATCGCCCGCTTGGCGCATTCGGGCTGAGCTTTCGCGAGCGCATGCGTACGGTGCTGGATCACTACCGTGCGATGAGCACGCTGGTGCCGCCGGCGCTGAGCGAACGCGTCTACGTGGGCGGTGGGCTCGAATGGGCGATGGGCGATGGCCGCTATAGGCTGCGCCTGGCCGATTCCGGGCCGAACCCCAAGGAAGGCGAACTGGCCTTTTATTGGCTGGACACGGCCAGCGGCGTGTGCCTGAGCCAGCTCAGCTTCTACCTGGCGCAGCGCAAGGACGGCACGGAGATCTTCGTCGGGGGCCTGCAAGGCCCCATGGGCGAGAGCAGCCGCGACCTGATCCGCGAATCCACCAAGGCATGCGAAGGCCTGCGTCCCAAGGATGCGGTCATGGAAGCGCTGCTCGGCTTTGCCGCCGTGCTCGGGGTGCAGCGCATCGTGGGCGTCAGCAAGAAAAATCACGTGGGCCGCCAGCGCCATACCCCGCGCGAGATCCGCTGCGACTACGAGGGCTTCTGGATGGAGTCCGCGGGCCAGCCAATGCCTTGCGGCAATGTCGAGGTGCCGGTCAACCAGCCGCGCCGCGATGTGATGGAGCTGCCGTCCAAGAAGCGCTCGGCGTACCGGCGCAAGCTGGCGCAGGTAGAGGCCATCCACGCGGCCGTGCATGGCTGGTTCGCGGCGCCCGCCGTGCCGCAGGCAACCACCCCGGCGCCCACCCTGACGCAGGTCATTGCGCCGGGCAGCGCGCAGCCGCTTGCAGCGTGAGGCAGGGCGGTGACAAGCCGCGATGGACACACACAGAAAAGCGCGGGCTTCGGCCTGCGTTTTTTTTGCGCAGTGACGGGACTACAGTAAACCCTAGTAGTCTAGGTTTATAGACCTTATTAAAGTAAGCCACTTCCGTCAGCCACCTACGTAAGCCACTTCCGGCCGGCGCTAACACGCTGGCGCCCATGGCTTTCGCAGTCGCTGCGTTGCTCCCGCTATTGATGCCGAATCCAGCTTTCACCGCCTTGCCTGCCTCCAGCGACCTCTTGTCCCGCAGCCGCCAGCCGGTCTACCTCCAGCTCGCCACGATCTTCCGCCGCCATATCGAGAGTGGCGAATGGCGCCAAGGCGAGCGCATTCCGTCGCTCGAGCAGCTTTGCCGCGAGTTCGGCGTGGCGCGCATGACCATGCATCACGCGCTCTCCCTGCTTGACGAAGAAGGCCTGCTGACCCGCGAGCGCGGGCGCGGCACGTTCGTCAAGGCAAGCTGCCGCGAGCGCCGCGCGATGAGGCTGCCGGTGAGCTGGGACCAGGTGGTGGCCGTCGGCGAGCAGCTTGACACCGAGGCGCTGTCCGAGTCCGACGGCACCGTCACCTTGCCGGACGAACTGGGCATGCCTTGCGCCGCCACGCGTGCGCCGGGCTATCACTTCCTGCGCCGCCTGCACCGGATCGAGCAGCGCCCGTTTGCGCTGGGCGAGGTCTTTATCGAGGCCAGCGTGTTTGCGCGGGAGCCCGAAGCGTTCCGCCACGGCGCTTCGGTGCCGGTGCTCGACCGTTTCCCCCAGTTGAAGGTCACTGCCGCCAGGCAGCGCCTGTCGATCATTGCGGCGGGCGCGGAATCGGCCGCCAGGCTGGCCTTGCCCGTTGGCGCGCCGGTGGCCGAGTTGCGGCGCTATGCGTGCGTGGACGGCGTGATCGTCTATTACGCGCGCATCGAATTCCCGAGTGAGTTCGTCTGCCTGGATTTCGACCTGCTCGCGACCGGCGCGGGCGCCGCCCCCGTTTATGTCCCACCGCGCCCGGCCGCCACGCCAGCGGCGCAGTCCTGATGCTTGTCCACCAATCCATTCCCTGATCCATTCCCCAATCCGCCAACCGGAAATGAACGAGATGCCGAATACCGACCGCAACCAAGGTAGCCACGCAACCCAGGGCAACAACGGGCAGAGCGAGATGAACGGCGCCGAGAGCCTGGTCAAGACGCTGCTGGCTTGCGGCGTGGACACCTGCTTTGCCAATCCCGGCACCAGCGAAATGCACTTCGTGGCCGCGCTCGACCGCATTCCCGGCATGCGTTGCGTGCTCGGCCTGTTCGAGGGCGTGGTGACCGGCGCGGCCGATGGCTACGCGCGCATGGCCGACAAGCCGGCCGCCACGCTGCTGCACTGCGGCCCGGGCCTGGCCAATGGCCTGGCCAACCTGCATAACGCGCGCCGCGCGCAGACACCGGTGATCAACATCGTGGGCGACCAGGCCACCTATCACCGTCCGTTCGACGCGCCGCTGACGGCCGATACCGAAGGCTGGGCGCGCCCCGTCTCGGTCTGGACCCGTACCGCCACGGATGCCGCATCGGTCGGCGCCGATGCCGCCACGGCCGTGCAGGCCGCGTGCGCCGCCCCCGGTGGGGTCGCCAGCCTGATCCTGCCCTCGGATGTCTGCTGGGATGCCGGCGGCAAGGTAGGCGTGCCGCTGGCGCCGTTGCCGGTGCCCAAGGTCTCGCCCGACGCCGTCCAGCAAGCTGCACGCCTGCTGCGCTCGGGCCAGCCCACGCTGATCGTGCTGGCCGGCACCGCGCTGCGCGAGGTGCCGCTGGCCGATGCGCACCGCATCGCCGCTGCCACCGATGCGCGCCTGATCACGCCGATGTCCAACGCCCGCGTGTCGCGCGGCCGAGGTCGTTTCAACGTGGATCGCGTGCCCTATTCCGGCGACGTGGCGCGGGACAAGCTGGCGGGCATCCGCAACGTCATCCTGGTGGGCGCGCCGCCGCCAGTGACGTTCTTCGCCTATCCGGGCAAGTCGCCGCGCCCCTATCCGGAAGACGCTGAGATCCATGTGCTGGCACGTCCGGAACAAGATCTGGCCGAAGCGCTGGCGCGTCTTGCCGACGAGCTTGGCGCCCCCTCGGTGTCGGTGCCGGCTTCGGTCGCGCCGCGTGGAATCGCCAAGGGCGAGGTGACCTCCGAGGCGGTCGCGCAAACGCTGACGGCGCTGCTGCCGGAGCAGGCCATCGTGGTGGAAGAGAGCGTGAGCTTTGGGCGTGCGTTTTATCCGGGGACCGTGCATGCCGCGCCGCATGACTGGCTGCAACTGACTGGCGGTGCTATCGGCGATGGGCTGCCGCTGGCCACTGGCGCCGCGGTTGCCGCGCCAGGGCGCCGGGTGGTTGCGCTGCAGGCCGATGGCTCGGGGATGTACACGCTGCAATCGCTGTGGACGATGGCGCGCGAGAAGCTTGATGTCACCGTGGTGATTCTGGCTAATCGCAAGTACGCGATCTTGCTGGGCGAGCTGGCTGGGGTCGGGGCCAATCCGGGCAAGACTGCGCTTGATATGCTGGATATCGGCAATCCGGATCTTGACTGGGTGCAGCTGGCCAATGGGATGGGGGTGGAGGCTGCGCGGGCTGAGGATATGGAGCGGTTTGCTGAGTTGTTTGGGATGGCTAATGGTCGGCGGGGGCCGTTTGTTATTGAGTTGGTGATTTGAGGTGGGGGGGGTAGGTTAGTGGTCCCAACTGCAGCTGCAACTGCAACTGCAACTGCTTAACGTCAAGGGCAACTTCAACTGCAGTTTCACCACCCCTGCGGGGCGGCGACCTACTTTCTTGTCTTGCCAAGAAAGTAGGCAAAGAAGGCGCGCCGGATGGGGCGACTACCCCCCGGGATCCCACGAAAAGAGCGGCCGGGACCCAAACTCGCATCGCCTTAAGGCGATACTCAGACATGGGTCCCTCTTTTCCGCTCTTTTCGCCGAATCCCGAGGCGCCCCATACGGCCTTGGCACACCTTCACGGCTCGCTTCGCATCGCGCTTGGGTGTTTCCCGCCTGACTGGCGGGAGACACGGCTACACCGAATCGAGGTTCTGACTCTCCCGCTGGTTGGCGCCCCTCTCCCACTTGTGTGAGAGGGGCCGGGGGAGAGGGCGGGCGCTCGCAGTGTCGCGCTCGCTCGTATGCCCGGCCCGGGCTTTACGCGGCCATCACCTCGCCATACCGCTGCACATGGAAATCGCTGTCGCCCAGCAACGGGTCGATCATCGTCAGCCGCTTGAAGTAATCCCCAACCTCCAGTTCGTCCGTCATGCCCATGCCGCCGTGCAGCTGCACGGCTTGCTGGCCGACGAGGCGGCCGGCCTTGGCGACCGTGACCTTGGCGGCGCTGAGCATGCGGCGGCGTTGGGCGGGGTCGGTTTCGTCCAGGGCTTGCGCTGCCACGTAGGCCATCGACAACGCCAGTTCCTTTTGCACGAGCATATCGGCCATGCGGTGCTGCAGCGCCTGGAACACCGCTAGTGGCTTGCCGAACTGCTGCCGCGTGCGCAGGTACTCGGCGGTGATCTCGATCAGTTTTTCCATGGCGCCGGCGGCTTCGGCGCATAGCGCGGCAATGCCGTGGTCGATGCCGTGGAGCAGGGCGGGCAGGCCGTCGGCTGCGTTTCCGATCATGGTGCCGGCGTCCACGGTGACGTTCTGCAGGGCGAGGTCGGCGGCGCGCAGGCTGTCCATGGTGGGATAGCCGCGCACGGTGAGGCCGGCGGCATTGCCGGGTACCAGGAACAGGGCCAGCTCGTTACTGTCGGCGACGCGCGCGGTGAGCAGGAAGGCGTCGGCGGCTTCGCCGTGCCAGGCCAGGCTCTTGTGGCCGTTCAGGACGTAGCCGTCGCCCTTGCGCTCGGCGCTGGCGCTTGCGGTCTCGGGGCGGTAGCGCGTGGTGGGTTCCAGGTAGGCGAGGGTGACCACGCGTTCGCCGGCGGCGATGGCGGGCAGCCAATCGTTTTTCTGGGCGTCGCTGCCGTAGGCGCTGAGCACGGCGGTGGCCATCACCGCGGTGGGCGTGACCGGTTCCAGCACCAGGCCACGGCCCAGTTCGCGCTGCACCACCAGCTGGCTGGCGGCGCTTTCGCCGAAGCCGCCGTATTCGCCGGGCACGGTCAGGCCGAGCACGCCCATTTCGGCTAGCTGCGCCCAGGTGGCGCGGTTGAGGCTGCCGCCGCCGCGGGCGCTCTTGCGGCGTTTATCGAAGGTGTATTCGGTATCGATGAAGCGGCGCAGGCTGTCCGCCAGCATCTGCTGTTCTTCGCTGTAGTTGAAGTCCATGACTGTGCTTGTTCCGTCTGTGCTCTCAGAAACCGAGGATCATCTTGGAGATGATGTTCTTCTGTACTTCGGTAGTGCCGCCGTAGATCGATGTCTTGCGCATGTCGAAATACGTGGACGCGGCGGGCGCGGCCCAGGCCGGGGCGTGCAGCGGTGCGTCGGCGGGCGGCGCTTCGCCGGCTTCGAGCCAGCGCGGGGAGTATGGCCAGGCACTGGGGCCGGCCACTTCCATCTGCAGCATGGCGAGGTCCTGCTGGATCTCGGAGCCACGGATCTTGACGATGGAGGCTTCCGGGCCGGGGCCGCGGCCGGCGTCTTGCGTGGCTACGCGCAGCAGCAGCATTTCCAGCGCCATGATGTCCATCTCGATGCGCGCGATCTTGTCGCGCATGCGCACGTCGTCGATCAGCGGGCGGCCCGCGCCGTCGGTGGCTTGCGCGGCGTAGTGCTTGAGCTGGCGCAGCTCGCGGTTGCAGTGGCCGATGCCGGCAATGCCGGTGCGCTCGTGGCCGAGCAGGTACTTGGCATAGGTCCAGCCGCGGTTTTCTTCTCCCAGCAGGTTGCCCGCTGGCACTTCCACATCCTCGAACCACACCTCGTTGACGTCGTGGCCGCCGTCCAGCGTGACGATGGGGCGCACGGTCACGCCCGGCGTCTTCATGTCGATCAGCAGCATCGAGATGCCTTCCTGCGGCTTGGACTCGCTGTCGGTGCGCACCAGGCAGAAGATCCAGTTGGCGAAGTGCGCCATCGTCGTCCAGGTCTTCTGGCCGTTGACGATATAGCGGTCGCCCTGGCGCACAGCGCGCGTCTTGAGCGAGGCCAGGTCGGAGCCGGAGCCGGGCTCGGAGTAGCCCTGGCACCAGAAGTCCTCCACCGTGGGGATGCGCGGCAGGAAGCGTTCCTTGTGCTCCTGGCTGGCGTACTTCATCAGCACCGGGCCGATCATGGTCAGGCCGAAGGGCAGCAGGCGCGGCGCGCCCGCACGGAATGCCTCGATCTCGAAGATCAGGCGCTGCAGCGCGTTCCAGCCCGTGCCGCCCCATTCCTTGGGCCAGGTCGGTGCGCCCCAGCCCCGCGCATGCAGGATACGGTGCCAGCGCACATAGTCATCCTTCTCCACGCGCTGGTGAGCCAGCACCTTGTCGCGGATATCCGCGGGCAGGCTGGCCTGCACGAAACTCCGAACTTCTTCGCGGAACGCTTGTTCCGCCGCGCTGAAACGCAGGTCCATCTGTTTGTCCCCTCGGTTGGGAAGGCGGGCCGCCACCGGCCGCCGTTTTGAGTCGTTGCCGGGATTTTATGGGTGGCGGGGCGTTCGGTTCTTCCGCAATGGCAAAGCCGTCCTTCCGCGCTTGCGAACCGATGGCCAGCGCAAGCCAGCCGCCTGCAAGCGCCCATGCCAAGCAGAACACGGCCTTAGCCAAATCCAAATGGCATGCGGCCGACGCCTGCCGCACACTGGCGCAGTGCCGTCGCAGCACAAGAACAATTCACGCCGAGGAGACAGGCGATGCACCGCTGGACCATACGTTGCACCCGATGGCTTGCCCTATGCGGCTGGCTGGCGGCCACGGCGAGCGCATTCGCCGCTTATCCCGACAAGCCCGTCCGGCTGGTGGTGCCTTTCCCGCCGGGCGGCGCCACCGACCTGCTCGCGCGTGAAGTCAGCCATGCACTTTCCGTGCGGCTCGGCCAGTCGGTAGTGATCGAGAACCGGCCCGGCGCGGGCGGCAACATCGCCGCCGTGGCGGTGGCGCGCGCGCCGGCCGATGGCTATACCTTGCTGTTCGGCACCTTTGGCTCGCTGGCCGTCAACAAGAGCCTGTACGACAAGCCGGGCTACGACCCGCTCAAGGATTTCGCGCCGGTGGCCTCCGTGGCCTACCTGCCCAACGTGCTGGTGGTCCATCCCTCCGTCCCGGCCCGCAACGTGGCCGAGCTGCTGGCGCTTGCACGGCGCGAGCCCGGCAAGCTGACCTACGGCTCCTTTGGCAACGGCTCGTCGTCGCACCTGGCCGGCGAGCTCTTCACCCACATGGCGGGCGTGCGCATCGACCACGTGCCGTACAAGGGCAGCGCCCCGGCCATGACGGACCTGATCGGCGGGCGCCTGACCATGATGTTCGACAGCATCTCCACCGCCTTGCCATACGTGCGGGATGGCCGCGTGCGCGCGCTGGCGGTGACCACCGCCAAGCCGTCCGAGCAGCTGCCCGGCGTGCCGACGCTGGCCGCTGCCGGTGTGCCCGGCTATGAACTCACCGCGTGGTTCGGCGTAGTGGCGCCGGCCAATACCCCGGCCGCCATTGTCGATCGCCTCAATGCCGAGATCGTGGCGTCGCTCGCGCAGCCCGAGCTGGCGGCGCGGCTGGCCAGCCAGGGCACGGTGCCCTTTCCTTCGACGCCGGCGCAGTTCGGCACCTATATGCGCACCCAGTACCAGAAGTGGGACGGCCTGATCAAGTCAGCGAACATCCATCTGGATCAGTGAGTTCGCCGTTTCAGCCATTCCCAGTCATTCCAAGCCATTCCAAGCCATTCCCAGGCGTCGCAACAGCCAGTCCGGTTCCAACCTAATCATCACTTGCACCATGTCCTCTTTCCGCCCCGAGTTCATCCACGACATCCCCCGGCACTGGGCCGAGCAATCGCCCCATGCGCCTTGCCTGCATGAGGCCAGCGGGGTGCTTAGCTACGGCACGCTGTGGCAGCGCATCACCGCCACGCGCGACTGGCTTGCCGCGCAGGGCGTGGGGCAGGGCGACCGCGTGATGGTGGTGGGCGAGAACTGCGCCGAGATGGTGGTGATGCTGTTTGCATGCAGTGCGCTGCACGCGTGGCCGATCCAGGTCAACGCACGGCTCTCGCCGCGCGAGATCGATGGCATCCGCGAGCATGCGCAGCCGTTGTTGACGTTCTTTACCGGTCATGTCTCCGATGTGGCGGCGGCGCATGCCAGGCGGCTCGGCGCACAGCCCACCGATTGCGTGGCGCTCGATCCCGGCCTCGCCAGCCTGCGTGCCGCGGAGGCGCCGCCGCGCGTGAGCGCCGCCGAGGCGCGAGACGTGGCCACGCTGATCTATACCTCCGGCACCACCGGCGCGCCCAAGGGCGTGATGGTGCCGCACGCCGGCCTGACCATCTTCGCGCGGATCTCGGCGACCTCGCGCCATCTCGGTCCCGACGACATTGCCTACGGCGCGCTGCCGCTGTCGCATATCTTCGGCATTGCCACCGTGCTGATGGCCACGCTGTACGCGGGCGCCAGCCTGGTGATGCGCCCGCGCTTCGATGCGGCGGACGTGTTCGCCGCGCTGGAGTCCCCCGGCGTCACCATGCTGCAAGGCGTGCCCACCATGTTTACGCGCATCATGGCGGTGGCGCGGGAGTCGTCGCTGGAGAGCGGCGCCGCTGCGTTTCCCCGCCTGCGTTATCTCTATACCGGCGGCGCGCCGCTGGACCCGACCCTCAAGCGCGACACCGAGGCATGGTTCGGCCAGCCGCTGCATCACGGCTACGGCATCACCGAATATGCCGGTTCGCTGTTCATCACCCGCATGGACGCGCCACGCGCCGATTGCTCCGCCGGCTACATCGTCGAAGGCGTGGAGATCAACATCACCAACGAACAGGGCGAGCCGATGCCCGCGGGCGAACGCGGCCAGATCCGCGTGCGCGGACCAGGCGTGATGCGCGGCTATTTCCGCAACGCGGAGCAGACCGCCGAGGCGCTGCTGCCGGGCGGCTGGCTCAACACGGGAGATCTCGGCTTGCTTGGTGAAGACGGCGCACTGTTTATCGTGGGCCGCTCCAAGGACCTGATCATCCGCTCGGGGTTCAACGTCTACCCGATCGAGGTGGAATCCGTCATCAACGCCTTCCCCGGCGTGCGCCAGTCCGCCGTGGTCGGGCGCGCTGCCGCCGATGGCAACGAAGAAGTCGTGGCCTTTATCGAAACGCAGCCGGGCGCGAAGCTGGACACCGCTGCCCTGGAGGCCTACCTGCGGGAGAGCCTGGCGCCGTACAAGCGGCCCGCGCAGATTCGCGTGATCGAGACCATTCCCACCACCGCCAGCGGCAAGCTCTTGAAGCAGCCGCTGCGCGCCATGCTGGACGGCACTGCCGTAGCGGCATGACCCCCGGCGGCGGCTGATTCCATGAACTCGCCGCCGCCAGCGCTTCGCCGCGGGTCGAAGCGCTCTCGCCGCCAGCGCGCCCGCACGCCGGGGCACTGGCAAGACGCACAATCAGGAGGAGACAGATGAAACGATGGATGATGGCCGGCATGCTGCTGGCCTTGGCGCAAGGCGCCGCAATGGCGGACAACTATCCGGCGCGCCCGGTGAAGCTGATCGTGGGCTATGCCCCGGGCGGCCCGGTCGATACCGCCGCGCGCATCTACGCCGACTACCTGGGCCGCACGCTCAAGCAGCCGGTGGTGGTGGACAACCGCGCCGGCGCCAGCGGCGCCATTGCCGCGGACCTGACGGCAAAGGCAACGCCGGACGGCTACACGCTGTATTTCGTGGCCAGCCCCACCATGACCATGACGCCGCTGATCCAGAAGTCGGTGAACTTCAATCCCACCAAGGATTTCACCTATATCGGCCTGATCACCGATTACACCAACGTGTTGCTGATCAACAAGGATTTCCCCGCCAAGGATGTCACCGAGCTGGTCGAGTACGCGCGCAAGCATCCGGAAGGCGTCAGCTTCGGCTCGGCCGGCGTGGGCGCGTCCAACCATTTGTCCGCCGAGCTGCTCGCGCAGATGGGCGGGGTGAAGATGCTGCACGTACCCTACAAGGGCAACTCGCCGGCGATGGCCGATGTGATCGGTGGCAAGGTGACCTTCATGTTCGACATCACCGGCACTGCCATCGGCCATATCCAGGGGGGCAAGGTGCGCGCGCTGGCGGTGACGTCGAAGACGCGCAACGCGGCGCTGCCGACCGTGCCGACCATGATCGAGTCCGGCATGAAGAACTATGACCTGACCGGCTGGTACGCGCTGATCGGCCCGCAGAAACTGCCCGCCGATGTGGTGGACAAGCTGGTCAAGGCGCAGAAGTCGATCGGCGACGATCCTGCCTTCAAGCAGCGCATGACGCAGGGCGGCTACGATCTCGATATCACTGGCCCGAAACCGCTGGGCGAGCGCATTCAGCGCGAATTGAAGCTGTGGGGCGGGGTGGTGAAGACGGCGAATATCCAGGTGGATTGAGGCCGGATGGCTCCCCCTCTCCAATTTGTGAGAGAGGGGGCGCGGCTTATGCGTTTGCGCGCAGCGCCGTTCAGGCGCCCGGTGCGCGCCTGCGCAGCAGGTAACGCTGCAAGCCGTCGAGCACCAGCACGCCGTGCTGGTTATG
Organism: Cupriavidus sp. MPR-AND1C; assembly: GCF_058809705.1. NCBI lineage: Bacteria > Pseudomonadati > Pseudomonadota > Betaproteobacteria > Burkholderiales > Burkholderiaceae > Cupriavidus > Cupriavidus sp. MPR-AND1C. The sequence continues at coordinate 104,703 of NZ_JBXASU010000006.1, forward strand.
CACCGTCGAGCGCAAGGTCAGCACGCCGGTGGTGCGGTTCGGCGCGAGTTCGCTGACTTCCAGCGTGCTGTACAGCGTATCGCCCACGTAGACCGGATGCAGGAAACGGCTGCTCTGGTCGAGAAACCCCTTCAGCGATTCCTCCACCATATGCGGAAACAGGCCGGCGCCCGCCGCCGTCTGGATCAGCACCTGGTAGCCGTGCGCCAGCATGTGCGGCATGCCGTGGGCGCGGCAGTACTCTGCGTCGTAATGCACCGGGTGGTTGTCGCCGCTGGCCAGCTGGAAGGCGGCGAACAGTGCCTCGGTCATGGTGCGCGAGGGCGGCACGAAGCGCTCACCGGGCACAAAATCTTCGAAATAACGTTGTTCGCACATGCGGTGGCCGCGCGGGTCGAAGCGGGTCGCTTCGGGGTTCGCTGTGGATGGCTGGATGGTCATCGGTGGGTGTGGGGGTTGGTGGCGCGAGGCAGCGCGCCGGCAGAACAAACCACGCTGCGTCATGGCCTGGCGCAGCGCGGGTGCAGGGCCAATCCGGTCAATCCGGTCAATCCGGCTTGATGCCCAGCCGCTCCACCAGCGCCTTCTCCTGCGTGATCTGCTGCAGGGCAAAGCGGGTGTAGCCGGCGCTGTCCAGGTACATCAGGTCCTGGTCCTGCTGCTTGAGCGCGGCCAGATGCTGGGGATCTTCCGCGGCGCGCCGCAGCGCAGCCTCCAGGATGCTGACCACCTTGGGGTCCATGCCCTTTGGCCCGGCCACGCCGTAGGGCGAGTTCGAGACGATGTCATAGCCGAGCTCGCGCAGCGTGGGCGCGTCGGGCCAGCGCGGCGAGCGCTGCGCCGTCCACAGATTCAGCCAGCGCAACTTGCCCGCATCGACCAGCGTGCCGGCCGCGCTGCCGGCGGCGCAGAGCTGCACATGGTTGCCCATCAGCGAGTTCAGGCAGTCGGCATCGCCCTTGAAGGGCACGTGGTTGACGGTGAGGTTCTCCCTGGTCACCAGCTCGATCATGGTGATGTGCGGCGAGCTGTACTGGCCCGGCGAGCCGTAGCTTACGGTGCCCGGCCGGGCGCGCGCGTCGCGCAGGAAATCGCTCCAGGTCTTCCACGGGGAATTGGCCGGCACCACTACGCCAAAGGTATAGCCAGTGATGCGCGAGAGGTAGGTGAAGTCACGTGCCGGGTCAAAGGCGGTCTTCTGGATGAAGGGCTGGCGGAACACGGTGACCGGCATCATCGACAGCGTGTAGCCATCGGGTTTCGCTTGCCGCAGGGCAAGCGCGCCCATGGTGCCGGCCACGCCCGGCTTGTTGTCCACCACCACGGTTTGCCCAAGGGACCTCTGCAAGGCCACGGCAAACTGACGGACTACCACGTCGGTGGTGCCGCCCGGCGCATAGGGCACGATCAGCGTGACCGGGCGGGTGGGATAGGTGGGAGCGGACTGCGCCTGGACAAGCGTGGCGCAGCCTAGAACGATAGCGGCGCCAGCTACGCGCCATGGATTGCGGACTGCATGCATCGGAAGTCTCCTCTTGTTGTCGTTCCCTTCGTTCCCGATGTTGTCGTTGTGATCGTCGTGATCGTCGTTGCTGTCCTTGCGCGGGTCAGTTCTCAACCACGGCCCATGCGTCCATCGCCTGGCCCCCGGCATCATCGCCGGTCCACAAGATGATCTTGCCTGGCGTGCTGGCATCGGCCGCGCCGCCCACTGTCACCGTGTCGTGATCGAATATCGGGGCCAGCCCGCGGAACCCGAAACGGCGTACCGTGGCGCCGGGCATCTCGCGCGCCAGCAGGTCCAGCGTGAGCATCGCCTGCAGCGGGCCGTGCACGACCAGGCCGGGGTAGCCTTCCACGTCGCGCACGTAGTCGTGGTCGTAGTGGATGCGGTGGCCATTGAAGGTGAGCGCGGAGAAACGGAACAGCATCACAGGGTCGGCGCGCAATTGGCGCTGCCATTGCGCCTGGTGCGCCAGGCGCGCACGCGCGGGCAGTGGCTGCCCCGGCTCCGGCATGGCGCGATAGACCAGGTCGTGGCGCTCGGTCAGCACGACCTCGCCCTTGACGGTGAGCACATGCTCCACGGTGACAAACCACAGTTCTCCACTGCGCCCGCTCTTGTGCTCGACATTGCGGATGGTGGATGTGCGCGTCACCGTATCCCCCACGCGCAGCGGCTTGTGGAAATCCAGTTCGCCGCCGGCCCACATGCGGCGCGGCAGCGGCACCGGCGGCATGAAGCCGCCCAGCGCCGGGTGGCCGTCCTGGCCAAGCTCGCGCTGGGGCGCGCGCGGCAGGAAGTAGAGCCAATGCCACAGCGGCGGCAGCGGGCCGCGCGCCAGCGCGTCGCCGTCGAGGTCGAGCGTGGCCGCGAGGCCGATCACGGGTTCCGGGGCGAGCGTCTCGGTGCGGCTTTCACTGCGGCCGATCCAGGTGCGCAGGGTTTCGAGTTGGGTCATGGCTGGGCGATTGCGGGTTCGGCGCCGGTTGGCGCGGCCAGCGCGAGCATGCGCCGGGCTTGTTCGATGACGGGGCGGTCGACCATCTTGCCGTCGACCTGCACGGCGTGGCTGCCGCTGGCGGTGGCGTCCAGCACGCGCTGCGCCCAGTCCAGCTGCTCGGCCGTGGGCAGGAAGCCCGCGCGCACCGCGGCAAGCTGGGCCGGATGAATGCACAGCTTGGCGGCAAAGCCGAGGGCGCGCGCGTGCGCGACATCGTCGGCCAGCACGGCTTCGTCCTTGAGCGCGGTGGTGACGCCATCCACGGGCGGCGGCAGGCCGGCCACGCGTGAAGCCAGCACAATGCGCGAGCGCGCCATCAGCAACGCTTCGCGGGTATGGGCGCAACCCAGGTCCACGGCGAAGTCCAGCGAGCCAAAGGCCAGCCGCGACACGCCTTGCGCGGTGGCGACCGCATCGATGCCGTGCAGGCCGCACGCGCTCTCGATGATCGCTACCAGGCGGCCCTGCGGGTTGGCCTGCGCCAGCGCCAGGGCGATCTCGCCAAGCGCGGCCGGGTCTTCTGCCTTGGGCACCAGCAAGCCGGCCAGCGGCGCGCCGGGCGGCAGGGCGCGCAGCCATGCCATGTCGGCGGCAAAGGCCGGCGAGCTGGCGTCGTTGATGCGCACATAGGCCCGCGTCTGCGTGCCGCGTTCCAGCAGCCACGCGGCAATGGCCGTGCGCGCGGCCGGCTTGGCGTGCGGATGCACGGCGTCCTCGAGATCGAGGATCAGCGCATCGGGCGCGGCGGCTGCGGCTTTGTCGAAGCGTTCGGGCCGGTCGCCCGGCACGAACAGATAGGTAATGGCGGTGGTGGCGGTGGTGACGTCGGACATGAAGCGAGTCTCGGTAAGATTGGCCGCGTTATTTCGCGACGGGCAGCCAGTCGTTGACGCTCGCCTGCTTCTCCAGCGCCCACACGCGGGCAATGATGGCGCGCATCTCGGCCTCGCTTGCGCCGTGGCGAAACGCGCCCAGCTGCAGCGCCTTGGCCTCGAGCTCCGGGCGCGACAGCGTATTGCCCGGATCGCCCTTGGGCACGTCCACGCGGCCCGCCAGCGTGCGGCCGTCGGTGGTCCTGACCGTGACGCGGCCGATCCACTGGCGCGGATACGCGGCATTGATCTCGTCGTCCAGCTCCATCTCCACCTTGTCGCGCAAGGCGGCCACCTTCGCGTCTTGCAGCGCGTGGTCCTCGAATTCGCCCAGGCCGGCGTGCGCATGCACGGCGACCAGGCCCAGCACGGTGCCCATGGAGAACTTGGCCTGGTGGATGGTCTTGGGATCGGTCACGGGGCCGAGCACATCGATGGCGCCCTGGTGCACGTGCGCGGTCACGCTGGCGATCTGGTCCGCGCTGATCTTCTCGCGCAGCATCAGGTCCTTGAGCGCATCAGCCGCCGGGTGCGTGTGACGGCACGAGGCGAAGAACTTGAACGAGGTCTCGGCGGTGGCCCAGCGCTTGCCCAGGCCGTCGGTCAGGGCGGCGGGGTTGGCGTCGCTGGACATGCCGGCGGCCATGCCCTGCGGGCCTTCGAGGATGCGCTTCGCGCCGGTAAAGCCAGCGCGTGCGATCCAGGCGGACATCAGGCCGTCGGCAGCTGCCTTGGCGGTGTGCAGTTGCTTGGAGTCCGCGGCGTCGCGCAGGAATTCCCACAGGCCCGCGGCCTGCGTGCCGGCCGAGCCGAGCGCCTGGTTGATGCCCTCAGCGTCCATGCCATACAGCTTGGCGACAGCGGCCGCTGCCGCCAGCGTGCCGACGGTGCCGGTGGTGTGGAACACGCGATAGTGCGAGCGGCCCATGAATTCGCCGATGCGGATGCCCGCCTCGTAACCGGCGATGGACGCCAGCAGTACTTCGGCGCCGCTCTTGCCTTCGGCCTGCGCGGCAGCGATCACGGCGGGGAACACCACGGCGGCGGGGTGCAGCACCGAGCCGTTATGCACGTCGTCCTGCTCCACCACGTGCGAGGAAGCGCCGTTGATCAGCGCGGCAAAGTACGGCGAGGTGCGGCGGCGATCGACCAGGACTTCCGCGGGACCCTGCTGCGGGCCCATGGCGGCGGCGAACTCCTGCAGCTTGCGCACGGCGGGCGCATCCTTGCCGGCAATGGCGGAGGCAATCCAGTCGAGGAACAGGTCCTTGGTGCGCTCCACCACGTCGGCGGGCACGTCGGCCAGCGTGAAGCGGGCCAGGAATTCGCACAGCTGGCGGGTGGGGTAGGTGTGGTCAGTGGCTTGGCTCATGCCGGCTCCGGGCGGTGTTCTGGGGTGGTGGTCTGTCTTTCTGTTCCTGCCCCTCTCCCGCAAGCGGGAGAGGGGAGCCACGTCTGCGCGACATTGTGCGCAGGCGCTACGCCTGCGCGTTGGCGTCATGGCTTCGCGCGGTCGTTCAAATCGTCTTGCTGTGCGTCATCCTGGCAATCTCGTCCGCGCCGTAGCCCAGCTCCGCCAGGATGGCCGCGCTATGCGCACCCAGCGCCGGGACGTCGCCCATCACCGGTTCCACGCCCGACAGGTTGGCCGGCGGCAGCAACGCCCCGATGGGGCCGCCGGGGCTGGCCACTTCGCGCCAGCGTCCGCGTGCAGCCAGTTGCGGGTGGTTCCACACGGCCTCGATATCGTTCATGGGCGCGTTGGCGATCTGCGCGTCGTCCAGCAGCGCTTCGACCTGCGTCACCGTCATCGGCGCGAAACGCGCTTCGATCAGCGCGGTCAGCTCGGTGCGGTTCTTGACGCGCCCCGAGTTGGAGGCGAAGCGCTCGTCCTTGAGCAGCTCTGGCTGCGCCAGCACCTTGTTGCAGAAGGCCTGCCATTCACGCTCGTTCTGCAGCCCGAAGATCACGCTGCCGCCGTCGCCGGTACGGTGCACGCCATACGGCGCGATGGCCGGGTGCGACGCGCCGAATCGCGCTGGCGCGTTGCCGCCGTAGTGGCCGAAGTACAGCGCGTAGTTCATCCACTCGGTCAGCGCCTCCAGCATGGTCACCTCCACGCGCAGGCCCTGGCCGGTGCGGCCGCGCTGCAGCAGCGCGGATAGGATGCCGCTATAGGCATACATGCCGGCCGCGATGTCGGCGATGGAGATCCCCGCGCGCGATGGCTCATCCGCGCTGCCGGTGATGCCGATCAGGCCTGCGGCCGCCTGGATCAGCAGGTCGTACGCCTTCTTGTCGCGATAGGGGCCGGCGTCTCCGTAGCCAGAAATATCGCAGACGATCAGCTTGCCGTAGCGCGGGTGCAGCGTGTCGAAATCCAGCCCCATGCGTGCAGCCGCGCCGGGCGCGAGGTTCTGCACCAGCACGTCCGCATCGGCCAGCAGGCGGTGCAGCACGGCTTGCGCCTCGTCCTGCTTGAGATCGAGCGTCAGGCTCTCCTTGCCGCGGTTGAGCCAGACGAAGTGCGAAGCCTGGCCATGGACGGTCTCATCGTAGCCACGCGCGAAATCGCCCACGCCGGGGCGTTCCACCTTGACCACGCGGGCGCCGAGGTCGGCCAGCTGGCGGGTTGCGAACGGCGCGGCCACGGCGTGTTCGAGGGAGACGACGCGGATGCCATCGAGCGGGCGGATACCCTGGTGCGAAGCAAGCATGGGGGCAGCCCTCAGAATGAACGCGGCAGCTCGAGCACATGCTCGGCCACATACGACAGGATCAGGTTGGTGGAGATCGGCGCGACCTGGTACAGGCGCGTCTCGCGGAACTTGCGCTCGATGTCGTATTCGGCGGCAAAGCCGAAGCCGCCGTGCGTCTGCAGGCAGACGTTGGCCGCTTCCCACGACGCATCGGCCGCGAGCAGCTTGGAGATGTTGGCTTCCTTGCCGCAGGGCTTGCCGGCATCGAACAGCGCGGCGGCCTTGTAGCGCATCAGGCTGGCCGCTTCCACGTTCACATAGGCACGCGCGATGGGGAACTGGATGCCCTGGTTCTGGCCGATCGGGCGGTCGAACACGATGCGCTCGCGCGCATAGCTGCTGGCGCGCTCGATGAACCAGTAGCCATCGCCCACGCACTCGGAGGCGATCAGGATGCGCTCGGCGTTCAGGCCGTCCAGGATGTACTTGAGGCCCTTGCCTTCCTCGCCGATCAGGTTCTCGGCGGGGATTTCCAGGTTGTCGAAGAACAGTTCGTTGGTCTCGTGGTTGACCATGTTGCGGATCGGCCGCACCGTCAGGCCCTTGCCGATGGCCTCGCGCAGGTCCACCACGAACACCGACAATCCCTCCGACTTGCGCTTGACCTGGTCAAGCGGCGTGGTGCGTGCCAGCAGCAGCATCAGGTCCGAGTGCTGCACGCGCGAGATCCACACCTTCTGGCCGTTGATGACGTAGCGGTCGCCCTTCTTCACCGCCGTGGTCTTGAGCTTGGTGGTATCGGTGCCGGTGGTGGGCTCGGTCACCGCCATCGACTGCATGCGCAGCTCGCCCGAGGCAATGCCCGGCAGCCAGCGCTGCTTCTGCTCGGCCGAGCCGTGGCGCAGCAGGCAGCCCATCACATACATCTGGCCGTGGCAGGCCCCGGAATTGCCGCCGGTACGGTTGATCTCTTCCATGATGACGGAGGCTGCCGTCAGCGGCAGGCCCGAGCCGCCGTATTCCTCGGGGATCAGGGCGGACAGCCAGCCGGCCTTGGTCAGCGCCTGCACGAACTCTTCGGGGAAGGCGTTCTGCTCTTCCACGCGTTGCCAGTAGGCGGAATCGAAGCCGGTGCACAGGGCACGCACGGCTTCGCGGATGTCGGGATACGGCTGGTCGTGCGATTGGTCTGCGAACATGAAAAGGGGCCCCGGTATGGACGTTATATGGACTTGATGGGATTTAGCTTGCGGCCATTATTCCCGAGGGCCTGCCGTGCGGTAATTCGGATTTGCGAAAGAGCGGCTTAGCGCCCCCGGAAGCAGGCCGGGCGGGCACGGCGCCGGGTGTGCGCGGCGCCGCACGGACTTGACGGCGCCCTGAGGCTTCTGGCCGGCTTTGCCCACCCTTAGGGAAATCCGTATTGCATATACGTCGCTTTATGGCCACGCTTGCCGGAAACGATAACGCGATCACGCCACGCAGCCGCACAGGCCGCACAGGCCGCACAGGCGGGCGCCAGCTGGCATAACCCGGTCAATCCACCACGATGGAGACAAAAGACATGGCAGGCAGCAAGCAGCAGCGGCACAGGCAGGCCGGCAGCGAATACGCGGCGCAGGCGAAGCGGGCCCAGGCGCCATGGCGCTGGATGGCGCTCGCCGCGCTGGGCGTGGCGGCAGCACTCACCGCGCCCGCCCCGGCGCGCGCCGCCGATGCCTACCCCACCAGGCCGATCACCATGGTGGTTCCCTTTGCCGCGGGCGGCCCCACCGACGTGGTGGCGCGCACCATGGCCGCAGCCATGTCCAAGACCCTGGGCCAGAGCGTGGTGGTGGAAAACCGGCTCGGCGCCGGCGGCACCGTCTCCGCCGCCTACGTGGCCAAGGCCGCGCCGGACGGCTACACCATCCTGATCCACCACAACGGCATGGCCACCGCGCCGGCGCTGTACAGCAAGCTCCCCTACAAGCCGCTGACGGATTTCAGCTTTGTCGGCCAGGTCGCCGACGTGCCCATGACCCTGCTCGGCCGTCATGACTTGCCAGCCAGGACATTGCCTGAGCTGATCGCCTACATTCGCCAGAACCAGGGCAAGGTCAACCTGGCCAATGCCGGGCTGGGCGCGGTCTCGCAGCTGTGCGGCATGCTGTTCCAGAAGGCCATCGGCGTGGAGCTCACTGCCATTCCCTACCAGGGCACCGCGCCCGCGATGACAGCCCTGCTGGGCAGCCAGGTGGATATCCTGTGCGACCAGACCACCCAGACCTTGCCGCATATCAAGGCCGACAAGGTCAAGCTCTACGGCGTCACCACCAGCACGCGCATCAAGGCCTTGCCTGACACCGCCACGCTGGCCGAGAGTGGGCTCAAGGGCTTCGAGGTCAAGGTCTGGCATGGCATCTATGCCCCGCATGGCACGCCGCCTGCGGTCATCGACCGGCTCAACGGCGCCTTGCGCACCGCCTTGAAGGATCCGGCGGTGGCGGCGCGGCTGGCGGACCTGGGCGCCGAGATCGTGCCGCAGGACAAGCAGACGCCGGAAGGGCTGCGCACCTGGCTGCAGTCGGAGATCGAGAAATGGTCGCCGATCATCAAGGCAGCAGGGGTGAAGGCGGATTGAGCGCAGGGCGCGGGATCGCCGCGGCGCAAAGATAGTAAGATTTCCGGATCCATGCGCCAGCGCTGGCCCATCGGCTGAAGCTGATCGCGCCAGCGCTGGCTCTTTCACTACGGATCCGGGAGGCCTCTTTGTTCGATCGCGCCAGACAGCACTTCGCCGCGCTAACCACCCGCGCCGGGTTTCACTCGCTGCGCCTCGTGCGCCAGACCGGCGAGCATTGCATGATGCGGCGCGGCGTCGCCGAGCCGCCGTCCTTCATGCAGGACATGGGCGCCATGCTCAGCGTGCGCCTGGATGGCGTGGAGGCCTACGCCGCCACCAGCGATCTCAGCATGGCCGGCTTGCAGCGCGCGCTCGACAGCGCCGAGGCACTCGCCCGGCGGATCGCCGGGCGTGGCCTGGTCGACCTGCGTGGGCTGGAGCCGCCGCAAGGCCAGGCCCGCTACGAATCCCCTGGCTTGCATGGCGCGTTTCCCGGGCTGGCCGAGCGCTTCGCCTTGCTGGCGGCGGTGTCCGCCAGCGTGCCCGCCGATCCGCGGCTGGTGAACTGGCTGGTTTATCTCGATCACCAGCGCCATGAGCAGCTCTACCTGAATAGCGCAGGCGCCGAACAATGGCAGGCGCTGCGCTTTGTCTATCCCGGCATCAGCGTGACCGCCTTCGACGGCAGCGACAGCCAGACCCGCAGCTTCGGCGGCTTCGGCAGCGGCCAGCAGGGCGGGGCGGAGGTCATCGCGCGGCTCGGCTTCGCTGACGCCGCAGCGCGGGTGGCGGACGAAGCCTTGCAGCTGCTGCTGGCGCCTAATGCGCCGAGCGGCCCGACCGACTTGTTGCTGATGCCGGACCAGATGATGCTGCAGATCCACGAATCCATCGGCCATCCGCTGGAACTGGATCGCATCCTCGGCGATGAACGCAATTACGCAGGCACCAGCTTTATCGGGCTGGAGGACTTCGGCCGCTACCAGTACGGCTCGGACCTGCTCAATATCAGCTTCGACCCGGGCATTCCTGAGGAACTGGCCAGCTACGGCCACGATGACGAAGGCCAGCCCGCGCAGAAGGCATTCTTGATCCGCGATGGCCTGCTGCTGCGCCCGCTGGGCGGCGCGCTGTCGCAATGGCGCAGCGGGCTGCCGGGCGTGGCAAACAGCCGGGCCTGCAACTGGAACCGCCCGCCCATCGATCGCATGGCCAACCTCAACCTGGAGCCGGGCGACCGCACCATGGCGCAACTTGTCGGCGGCATCGAACGCGGCATCCTGATGTCGTCCAACCGTTCGTGGTCCATCGACGATGCGCGCAACAAATTCCAGTTCGGCTGCGAATGGGGGCGCCTGATCGAGGACGGCGAGCTCAGGGGCGTGGTCAAGAACCCGAACTATCGCGGCGTTTCCGCGAATTTCTGGCGCAGCCTGGCCGCCGTTGGCGATGCCAGTACCTTCGAGGTGCACGGCACGCCTTACTGCGGCAAGGGTGAGCCCAACCAGGTGGTGCGCGTCGGCCACGCTTCGCCGGCCTGCGTGTTCAAGCAAGTGGAAGTCTTTGGAGGTGCCGCGTGATGACGGATGCGCAGTCGTTGTTTGCGGCGCTGGCCGAGGATGTGCGCAAGGCGCTGGGAGAGGGCGAAGCCTTCACGCTGTGGTACAGCGCGGAGGCGTCCGAGTTCATCCGCTTCAACCGCGCGAGGGTGCGCCAGGCCGGACAGGTGCGGCAGGCCACGGCCCGGCTCCAGCTGATCCGCGACGAGCGCCACGCCAATATCGGCGTCGCGCTGTCGGGCGATCCCGCAACCGATCAGCAGCGCCTCGCCGACGGCTTGCTGCAGTTGCGCGAGGCCATCGGCCAGTTGCAGCCGGACCCCTACCTGATGCTGGAGCGCGCGCCCTGGCAGCGCACGCTGGCCGATGCGGCCGCACCGCCGGACACCGCCGAAGTGCTCGCGCAGATAGAAGAGGCCGCGCATGGGCTCGACCTGGTCGGCATTTATGCCGCCGGCCCGCTCTACCGTGGCTTCGCCAGCAGCTTCGGCGCTTTCGGCTGGCATGCCGCGCAGGGCTTCCATTTTGACTGGAGCCTGTTTCACGAGAGCGGCCAGGCCGTGAAGGCCGACTACGCGGGCTCGCGCTGGGACGCTGCCGAGTTCGCCAGCCGCTTTGCCCAGGCGCGCCGGCAACTGGAGCACCTGGGCAAGCCGCAGCGCGTGCTGCCGCCCGGCGACTACCGGGCCTACCTGGCCCCCGCCGCCCTCGACGAAGTGCTCGGCATGTGTTCCTGGGGCGGCTTCTCGGCCCGTGCGCTGGCGCAGAAGGAAAGCCCGCTGCAGCGGCTGTACGATGGCGGCGCCCGGCTTAGCCACTTGCTTGACCTGGACGAACGCGCAAGCGGCACGCTGGCTCCGGCCTTCGGCCCGGAAGGCATTCCACGCAGCGACGTGACGCTCGTGCAGGCGGGGCTGCCTGCGGGCCGCCTGGTCTACCCCCGCAGTGCGCGCGAGTACGATCTCGCGGCCAATTCCGCAAGTGCCGGTGAGGCGCCACAGTCCCTTGCCATGGCGGCTGGCAAGCTTGCGCAGGACGACGTGCTCGCGGCGCTCGGCACGGGCCTCTATATAGGTAACCTCTGGTATCTCAACTGGTCCGATGCGCCAGCAGCCCGCATGACCGGCATGACGCGCTTCGCCACCTTCTGGGTGGAAGATGGCCGCATCCAGGCGCCGCTTGGCACGATGCGCTTTGACGATAGCATCTACAGCTTCCTGGGCGAGCACCTTGAGGCGCTGACCAGCGAGCGGCAGTTGCGCGTGTCGAGCAATACCTATGGCGAGCGGCAGACCGATTCGGCGCTGTTGCCAGGTGCGCTGACCGGAAAACTAACGTTGACGCTCTGAGCGAATGAGGAGCCAGCGCACTGGCTCCTCAGCGTTGCCCAAACTGCATTCCCGAACACAAAAAGGGCTGAGTCACCATGGCCTGGTAAGTCGCCGGCTCAGGAATTCCTCGAAGTCCTGGACTTGCCCGCAAATGATGTGGATATAGACGGTGTCGGTGTCGGGGGCGACCCTGTAGATGATTCGCTGCTGATGTGTCAGATGTTGCCTGAAGCCATCCGCGAAGCCTGCCAGCTCGTCGGGGCGAGTACCGGATGCAGGAAACTCGGCAATGTGCGCCACCTTCTCCTGAATCTGCTTTTTGACGGCCAGCCAGGTTCCCTCGGGTTTGAATCTGACCAGATAGCGCCTGAGGTCGATCAAGTCTTGCTTGGCGGATTCAAGAAAGACCACCTTCATGCGCCGTCTTTTTTATCCAGCTGATCCAGTTCAGCAAAGACGTCTGCCGCCATTGTCACCTTGCCCTGCGCGATCTCTTTCTCGCCGAGCGCCAGGATCTTCAATAGCGCGATGGTCTGCCGCTGCGCTTCATAGCTGGCAATGTCTTGCACGACGAGTTTAGCCTCGCCATTCTGGGTAATGATCAAAGGCTCGCGCGTCTCGCTGAGCTCCGTGACGATACGGGCCGCGTCGCTTTTCAGAAAGCTGATCGGCTTGATGTTCGAGAGTTTCACGGGGCGGCCTTTCGAGAGTTACCGAAAAACCGAATATAGACCGAATTCGGTCTGGCGTCCATTTCGCGGAATGACCACCCGCAGCCTGGCCGGGATTCGCGCTCAAACCGGTTCCCGCGCCGCATCCGTCAGATACTGGATCAACGTCTCGGCAAACTGCGGCAACTCCCGCCCCGGCCGGCGCACCAGGCGCAGATCGCGCTTGGCCCATTCATCCTCGAGCGGAATAAACCGCAGCACCTTGCGGCTGGCATAACGCCGCGCGCAGCTATTGGGCACGATGGCAATGCCCGCGCCTGCCTCCACCATCCGGCACACGGCGTCGAAGCTGCCCAGCTGGATGCGCAGGCTGATGCGCTTGCCCATGCCGCTGGCGATGCGGTCCAGGAAGGACTGGATGGCGCTGAACTGGTTCAGGCCCACGAAGCGGCAGGTATCCAGCAGGTCGGCAAAGTGCAGGCTGGTGAATTGCGGCAGCGGGTGGTTGACCGGCGCGATCACGATCAATTCGTCGCTGCAGAGCTGCATGACCTCCAGGTCATTGGTGGCGACCTCGCCAGCGACGATGCCAAGATCCGCGGCGCCGGCGCTGATGGCCGAGACGATGGCCTGCGAGAGTTGTTCCTCCAGCTCGATATCCACATCCGGGTTCTCCGCCAGGAAGCGCGACAGCGCGGTGGCGAGGAAGGAATTGGTGGCGGTCGTGTTGGCCAGCAGGCGCACGCGTCCTTTGACGCCTTTGGCGTAAGGGCGCAGGTCGGAGTGCAGGCACTCCAGTTCGCGGAACACTTCGCGCGCGTGGCGCAAGAGGGCGTCGCCGGCGGGCGTCAGGCGCACGCCCTTGACCTGGCGGATCAGCAACTGGGTCTGGAAGGCCTCTTCCAGTTGCTTGATGCGGGTGCTGGCGGCGGGCAGGGAGAGGAAGCTGCGCTCGGCGGCGCGGGTCAGGTTTTCGGTCTCGCCGACGTTGAGGAACAGGCGCAGGTCGGTCAGGTCGTAATGCATGTGTTTCGCTGGGCCAAAGGCCTCTTTTGTCAATCGTGAATAGCAATGTCCCCGCCGTCAATTTATCGTATTCGGCGTGGCAAGAGAACCATAAAGGCGGGCTCGTCCGTATTGCGCGGGCGGTTACCGGCTTACCTTGCGCAAAGGCGGCGCGAAACCCGAGCCGCCGCGCAGCCACCCAGGAGGACGACACATGACAGTTCGGCGCTACAGCGCAAGCAGGCTGGCGGGCGTGGCCACCATGCTGGGCGTGGCTACCTTGGCCACCATGGGCGGCGCCGCCGCAGCCGGCTATCCGGACAAGCCGGTGCGCCTGATCGTGCCCGCGGCGGCGGGAGGCACCACCGATATCGCCTCGCGGCTGGTCGGCAAGCGCCTCTCCGAGCTGCTGGGCCAGCCCGTGGTGGTGGAAAACCGTGCCGGCGCGGCCGGCATCGTTGGCGTGCAGGCACTGCGCCAGGCCGCGCCGGACGGCTACACGCTGATGATGGGCAATATCGGCCCCAATGCCATCAACTACGGCCTGTACAAGCAACTTCCCTACCGTGCCGAGGACTTCGCGCCGATCACCATGGTGGTCTCGGTGCCCAATGTGCTGGTGGTCAACGCCAAGGTGCCTGCCCGCAATGTGGCGGAACTGGTCGCGCTGGCCAGGTCCCAGCCGGGCAAGCTCTCGTTTGCCTCGTCGGGGACCGGGCAATCGGTGCACCTGTCCGGCGAGCTGTTCAAGAAGCGCACCGGCATCGACATCATCCATGTGCCCTACAAGGGTGCCGCGCCGGCCGTGGCCGACCTGGTCGCCGGGCAGGTGACGATGATGGTGGACAACCTGCCCAGCTCGCTGCCGCATATCCAGTCCGGCAAGCTGCGCGCGCTGGCGGTGACCAGCGCCACGCGCGTGGCCGAGTTGCCCGACGTGCCCACCATGAAGGAAGCCGGGCTCGACGACTTCCAGGTGACCGCATGGTTCGGCCTGGTGGCGCCGGCGGGCACGCCGGCGGCAGTGGTCTCGCGCCTGCAAAAGACGGTGGCCGGCATCCTGGCCGAGCCTGAAGTGAAAACGCGCCTGGCCGATCTCGGCGGCGTGCCGGGCGGCGACACGCCCGAGCATTTCGCCAGGTTCATCGACGCGGAGCGCGTGCGCTGGGCCAAGGTGGTGAAGGACACCGGCATTCCACAGCAATGAGGGCGGGCCCGCGGCACGTCACGCGACACCACCACACCACGACACAACGAGAGGGCAAGGCATGCAAGCACTGAAAGCGCGCCACCGCAGGTCATGGCTACAGGCCGTGCTGATCGCCCCGCTCGCGGTGGGGCTGCTGGGCGCGAGCGCTTCGGCGCTGGCCGAAACCTGGCCCAACAAGCCGATCCAGTTGCTGATTCCCTATCCGCCGGGCGGCAGCGCCGACCTGCTGGCGCGCCCCGTGGCGGCCAAGCTGCAGGAGCGGCTGGGCCAGCCCGTGGTGCTCGACTACCGGCCGGGCGCCGGCGGCACCATTGCCTCGCAGCAGCTTGCGCGCGCCAGGCCGGACGGCAACACGCTGATCATGGTGCTGGCCGCGCACGCCATCAATGCCAGCCTCTATCCCAAGCTGCCGTATGACACCCGCAAGGATTTCGCGCCGGTGTCGCTGGTGGCCAACCTGCCGCTGATCCTGGCCGGCAGCCCCTCGCTGAAGGCCAGGACCGTGCCTGAGCTGATCGCCGCGGCCAAGGCCGCGCCGGGGCAGCTCACTTTTGCCTCAGCGGGCAATGGCAACACGGGCCACCTGGCCGGCGAGCTGTTCGACAGCCTGGCCGGCGTCAAGATGACCCACGTGCCGTACAAGGGCAGCGCGCAGGTGGTCAACGCCATGCTGGCCGGCGAGGTGCAGCTGACCTTCGACAGCATTTCCACCTCGATGCCGCATATCCGCAGCGGCCGGCTCAAGGCGCTCGCCGTGACCAGCGCCGGGCGCGCCACGCTGGCGCCGGACGTGCCCACGCTGTCCGAGGCCGGCGTGCCCGGCTTCGACATCAATGGCTGGTACGCGGTGCTGGCGCCGGCTAGCACGCCGAGCGCCATTGTCGAGCGGCTTAGCAAGGAAATCGCGGCTGTGTTGACCCAGCCCGAGCTGCGCGCGAACCTGGCATCCAACGGCTATGAGCCGGTGGGTTCCACGCCGGCGGCGCTGGGCGCGCATATCGATGCCGAGATCACGCGCTGGAGCAAGGTCGTGAAGGACTCGGGCGCACGCCTGGAATAAGAGGCTGTTTCAAAATGAAGCGAAGCGGTTCTGGCTAGGCGCGCGGCCTCAGACAGTACAAGTGGTACGGCAAGGCCGCGCAACGACGCCAGAAACTTTTTGAAATGGCCTCCAAGAGATCAACCCATATCCGGCCTGGCGCGTGCCAGGCCGCCGAGCAAGCAAACGTGTAGACAGGAGTATGAACATGAGTGGAGTGATGGCAGGCAAGGTAGCGCTGGTGACCGGCGCGGGTGGCGGCATCGGGCGCGGCGTAGCGCTGGAACTGGCCAAGGCCGGCGCCAAGGTGGTGGTCAACGACATCGGCGTATCGCTCACCGGCGAAGGCGGCGATGCCGGCCCCGCGCAGCGCGTAGTCGACGAGATCGTCGCCGCCGGCGGCATCGCGGTAGCCAACACCGACAGCGTATCGAGCTGGCAGGGCGCCAATGCGATCGTGCAATGCGCGATCGACAACTTCGGCCGCATCGATGCCGTGGTCAACAACGCCGGCAACCTGCGCGACCGCATGTTCTTCAAGATGAACGAGGAGGAATGGCGCTCGGTGATCGACGTCCACCTCAACGGCACGTTCTTTGTCAGCCGCGCCGCCGCCAACCACTTCAAGGACCAGGAGAGCGGCGCCTACGTGCACATGACCTCCACCTCCGGCCTGATCGGCAACCTGGGCCAGGCCAACTACTCGGCTGCCAAGCTTGGCATTGCCGCGCTGTCGAAGTCGATCGCCCTGGACATGGCCCGCTTCAACGTGCGCTCGAACTGCATCGCGCCGTTCGCCTGGAGCCGCATGACCAGCTCCATCCCCTCCGAGACCCCGGAAGAAAAGGCGCGCGTCGCCAAGTTGCAAAAGATGGAAGCCAACAAGGTCGCGCCGATGGCCGCCTTCCTCGCCAGCGATGCCGCGCATGAAGTCAACGCGCAGATTTTTGCCGTGCGCGCCAACGAGATCATGCTGATGAGCCAGCCGCGCCCGGTGCGCTCGGTCCACATGAGCGAAGGCTGGACGCCGGAATCCATTGCCGAGATCGCCATCCCCGCCATGCGCAACAGCTTCTTCAAGCTCGAGCGCTCGCCCGACGTGATCAGCTGGGACCCGATCTGACGCCATGCCGCTCGACTACAACCGCATCAAGAACTGGGACTTTCCGCAGGTCACGCAGACCTACGGCGAGAAGGATTCCATCCTCTACGCGCTGGGTCTTGGCCTGGGCGAGCAGCCCACCGATCCGCGCCAGCTGCGCTACGTCTATGAAGCGCAACTCAAGGCCTTTCCGACGCAGGCCGTGGTGCTGGCCTATCCCGGCTTCTGGATGCAGGACCCGGCGAGCGGCATCGACTGGGTGCGCATCGTCCACGGCGAGCAGCGACTGCGCCTGCACCGTCCGCTGCCGGTGTCCGGCACCGTGCGTGCGCGTGCGCGGGTGACCCATGTCATCGACAAGGGGGCCGACAAGGGCGCGCTCGTGATCGTGGAGCGCACGCTGGTGGACGCGGCCACCGGTGCCGAACTGGCCACCGTGAACCACACCACCTTCTGCCGCGCCGATGGCGGCTTTGGCCAGGGCGATACCGCGCCCGAAGCACTGCCGGCGGCGCCGGCCCGCGCGCCGGATGCGGTTCGCAGCCTGGCGATCATGCCGCAGGCCGCGTTGTTGTACCGCCTCAATGCCGACCCCAATCCGCTGCATGCCGATCCGGAGGTGGCGCGCGCGGCGGGCTTCGACGCGCCCATCCTGCACGGCCTGTGCACCTATGGCGTGGCGGCGCGTGCGCTGGTCGATACCTTTGCCAACGGCGATGGCGATCAGCTGCTCGAACTCAATGTGCGTTTTTCCCGCCCGGTATTTCCCGGCGAAACCCTCGAAGTGCGCATGTGGCGCGAAGGCGGCGCCCGCGTGCTGTTCGACGCCCGCGTGCCCGCGCGCGACGTGACCGTGCTCAGCAACGGCGTAGCGGAGTTCCGTACATGACAACAACGGCAACAACCATGAAGAGCGCGCTCGACGGCGTACGCGTGCTGGACCTTTCGCGCATCCTGGCCGGCCCGTGGTGCGCGCAAAACCTGGCCGACCTCGGCGCCGAGGTCATCAAGGTGGAGCGTCCCGGCGTGGGCGACGACACCCGCTCCTGGGGCCCGCCGTGGCTGCCCGACGGCGCAGGCAATCCTTCCCGCGATGCCACCTACTACGCCGGCGCCAACCGTGGCAAGCGCTCGGTCACGCTGGATATCGCCAGCCCGCAAGGCCAGGCCATCGTGCGTGATCTGGCGGCGAAATCGCAGATCGTGCTGGAGAACTACAAGGTTGGAGACCTGAAGCGCTATGGGCTTGACTACGACAGCCTCAAGGCCATCAACCCCGCGCTGGTCTACTGCTCCATCACCGGCTACGGCCAGGAAGGCCCGAGCGCGCACAAGCCTGGCTACGACTTCATCTTCCAGGGCATCGGCGGCTTGATGAGCATCACCGGCGAACGCGATGACCTGCCCGGCGGCGGCCCGCAGAAGGTCGGCGTGGCCGTGGTCGACATGCTCACCGGCATGTACGCCACCGTCGCTGTGCTGGCGGCGCTGCGCCATGCCGAGCGTACCGGCGAAGGCCAGTGCATCGACATGGCGCTGCTCGATGCGGTGGTAGCGGTGGGCGCCACGCCTATCCTCGCGCAGAAGGTCACCGGCAAGACGCCCCAGCGCTTTGGCAATGCCCACGCCAATATGGTGCCGTACCACGTCTTTGCCACGGCGGACGGCTACATGATCGTGGCCGCAGGCAACGACGGGCAATGGCAAGGGTACTGCCGGGGCGTGGCGCGTCCGGACCTTGCCACGGACGAACGCTTCACCACCGGCACCGGCCGCATCGTCAATCGCGATGTGCTGGTGCCGCTGCTGGAGGCCCATATGCGCACGGGCACGACCGCGCATTGGGTGCAGGCGCTGGAGCGCGAGGGCATTCCTTGTGGGCCCATCAATGACTACGCCCAGGTGCTCGAAGACCCGCAGGTCAGGTACCGTGAACTGCAGGTGGATATGGTGCGCAGCGATGGCGGGGTTTGTCCCACGGTGAAGAGCCCGCTGCGGCTTTCGGCCACGCCGGTGCGCTACGACGCGGCGCCGCCGCGGTTGGGGGAGCACACCGACGCGGTGCTTTCGGGCGTGCTGGGCCTGTCGGCAGCGCGGATCGCGGCCCTGCGTGAACAAGGCTTGATCTGAGGCCGGTTCCGGCGGTATGCGTTACCCAGGTGCAGCAGCCGGGGCGCGTACCATCGGTCTGCGGACGGCGGCGCAAAATGCGAAATCTCCCAATGCTGACGTACTCCGGTTCCCATAGAATCGCGCTCGGCGTGGACTTGCCTCCACGCATGCAGCCCGCGTCCCCGCGGGAGCCCGGCGGGCGGCTTGGCCCGCCGCCAAAGTCAAGGAGCACGAGTGCATCGGAGATCGTTTCTGGCCGCCGGAACCCTGGCCGCGCTGGCCCTGGGCGGCTGTGCCACCACAGCGCTGTACGACGAGATAGAGAAAAAGGAATACGGAGACTACAAGGAGATCATCAGCGAGATCCTGGTATCGCAGGACGGCAAGTCCATCGTCATCCTCGGCGACAAGTACCACTACATCTTCGACGCGAATGCGGATCTGCTGAAGGCAATATCGTCCGATATCCATCCCAGGCTGAAGGCGCGCTTCCGTCGCTTCGAGGTTAACCGGGACGGCAATATCACGGGCAATCTCGACCTGATGCTCGATGGCGCGGCGACGGAGGACGAGCGGAAGAAGGCCGGCGAGCTCGGATTCAAGGCCGCCACTCGCAGCGAGAACCCGTCTCTGAGCCGTGCCTACCGGCTTGCTGGCAAGCGCTATTCGGCGGCGAAGTTCGCGATGCCGGGGCAGGCCAAGCAGCTGAACCAGGCATACGCGATCGACGTACGCGAGGAGAAACCCATTGGCGCAAAGGCGGCGCTAGCCGTGTTCACGCCTGTCACCGTCGCGGCGGACGGGGTGATGTACCTGCTCGCCATCCCTCTGCTGCCCTTGGCGGTTGGCATTGTCGTGGCGTCCTCGGCCCGGCGCTGAGGACGATACGTCGGGCATGGGGCGACCCGCTTGCCCCGAGCGAGCGTCCGCCCTGGCCCGGCTCCCACGCATTGGAGCGGGGTGGCAGCAAACTCTGGAGAACTGCAGGGGTATTTGCAAGGTTCCACCCCACACCGCCGCCTGGCGCCAGCCAGCCGTCAGGACCCGAACAGCATCAGGCCTATCTTGACCGCCGAGACCGCGATAGCCAGCAGCAGCCCGCAAATCAGCTGCTGGCTGTCTCGTGGCTCCCACGACAGTGCGGCGGCTACAAACGCCTTGCGCTGGTATCGCGCCTTGTCGGAGACGACCCCGAGGTCATTCGGGATGCCCTTGGCGATCATTGCGCCCTTGAGGCGCCGGGTCATGCGCGCGGCGGGGCGCCAGATCAGGACGACACTGAGCAAGGTCATGCCTTCGATGACGATCTCCGTCCAGTGCGCGAAAAAATTCGCCATCGCCTGCGCAATCAAAAGACACTCCACAGCCGTACCCTGCTCATATCCGGCGCCGCGTTCGCTTCATCGGCGGACTCGTCCACGGGCTCTACCAGTTCAAGGGGCAGTTTGGCTTCGCGCGGCTTGAGCATCAATACGACCTCCATGTCGAGGGCGTGAGCGTAATTGACGATCGTTTCCATCGAAGGTCCGAGCGAACCGCCGCCGTTCTCGATCCGGCTGATCTCGGATTGCAGCATGCCGCTGTCGGCGGATTGCTGCGCCTGTGTTTTGCCGCGCTTCTGGCGCGCGGCGCGCAGGATGCTTCCCACCCGGCCAGCCATCGCAAACCGCGTATCGGGATCGTCGTCGAGCTTCTGCATTTCCGCCAGATAGGCTCGGCGCGTTTCAGGCTTGTCGAGAGCCCGCTTGCGAAACGTCTCGAACGAATCGGGGTTCAAAACGTTCTTGCCATCCTTGGCCATGATGTGCTCCTTTGCTTCCAGGTACGTTCCTTCGCATGGCGCTCTCCCCGGTCGGCGTTCGTGTCGACGGCGAGCACGACCAGCTCGCAGGGGAGGTCAGTAACCCGTCCATTTCCTTGTCGGCCTTGGGGTGAAAGCTCGGCATGAAAAAAGGGCAAGGCACCTCCGCATTATTGGTTATTTCCGATAATCTGCAAACTCCCGTAGAGTCGCGCGCATCTTTCTGCCCATGGATCGAGGCTGGGTTTTCTTTTAGATCGAACAAGCGGTGCCCCGCGCTGGGTTCCCAGCCTACCGGACATGATCCATATCAAGTCTCGCGTGCCTGCTTACCGGCACAATGTCCTTGAACTCCCCAGCCTTTCAACCCAACCCAAGGTGAGGCCAATGTTTCCTGAATTCCGCGATCAGATATCCATCCTCAAGACCCAGGACGCCCACTTTGCGCGGCTGTTCACCCGCCACAACGAACTGGACCATGAGATCAAGAACATGGAGGCGGGCACGGTTCCCGCAGATGGCACCGCCATCGAGATCCTCAAGAAGGAAAAGCTGCTCCTGAAGGACCAGCTCTACGTCATCCTGCGCAAGGTCTCGGCTTCCTGAAGCCAATTTCAAATCCGCCAATCGAAAGGCCATCCCATGTTCAAACACATCCTGCTCCCCATCGACGGCTCGGAACTTTCGAGCAAGGCATTCCCGGCAGCCATCGAGTTCGCGCGGACGACCGGCGCCAAGCTGACTCCGTATATGTGCCTTGAGGAGTATCCGTTCCTGATGTCCAGCGACGCCGGCCACGAGAAGAAATCGGTCTTCGAGCATCGCATCGAAGCGGCGGCGCGCGAGGAACTGGCGAAGGTGGAGGCCGCCGCGGCGCTGGCCGGCGTGCCGTGCATGGGAGCCACGTCCACCGCGGCGGCGCCTTATCGCGGCATCATCGGCATGGCGAAGGAACTCGGCTGCGACGTGATCTTCATGGCGTCGCACGGGCGGCGCGGCATCAGCGGCCTGCTGCTGGGCAGCGAGACCCAGAAGGTGCTGACGCATAGCGATATTCCTGTGGTGGTGTTTCGCTGAGCATGCCAGGGGATTTTTGATTCTTGATTTGTTGCGCCGCGGTAGCGGCGCAATCTCCCTGCGTCACACGGATCCCGCCGACCCGAGCGCTCACCGGCGACTCGACGGGGTCTTCAACTTCCGCTTCGTCCGCCGCGTCCAGGCACTCAGGCCGCGGACTCCATCATCTGCCGCTGCCGGTACTCCCCGGGCGCCACTCCCGTCCATTTCTTGAACGCGCGATGGAATGTGCTGGGTTCTGAAAACCCCACGCGCAGCGCCACCTGCTGCAGTGCAAGGTCCGTGTGTTCCAGCAAGGCGATGGCCGCGTCGCGGCGCAGGCTGTCCTTGATGCTCTGGTAGCCGCGGCCTTCGTCGCGCAGGCGGCGGCGCAGGGTTTGCGGCGTCAGGCGCAGGGCCCCGGCCATTTGTTCCAGTGAGGGCAGTTCGTCGTCGAGGTGGCAGCGCAGATGACGCCGGATGCGCTCGGCGAGGCAAGAGTCGTCGCGGTAGCGGGTGAGCAGGTTGCGCGGCGTGTCGTTCAGGAAGGCTTGCAGGCTGCTGGCGTCCTGGACCACGGGCAGGCGCAGCCAGCTCGCGTCGAAGTGCAGGGCAGTGTGCGGCTGGCCATAGCGGACCTGGGTGTTGAAGACCCGTTCGGTGTCGGTGAGCCGCGCTGGCCCGCGCGCTGGTTCCGGCGCGCGCGCGGCCAGGTCGACGCCAGCGAGGGGAATGCGCTGCGCCACCAGCCAGTTGGCCACCCCGTAAGCCTGGAAGGCGAAAGTGGATTGCGCGTACTGGCGGCACGCCGTGGCGGGCGCGCGCGGCAGCAGGAGCAGGGTGGCGCGGCCGTCGCGCTGTTGCAGCCGAGGCACGAAATCGACCAGGTGCAGGCGATATAGGTTCAACCCGGCGCGCATGGCGTCTTCCAGCGTGGCGCAGTGGATCAACGCATGGCAGGCCTGGGCGAACACCCCCGGCGCCACCGGCCGGCTAAGCAAGCCCCAGAACTCATCGCGCGTGACGCGCCGCATCGAGCGCATCAGCGCGGCAAACTGGTCCTCGCTCACGCGCGCGTTGGGCGACTGCAGCAACGCGGGCGAAATGGCGGCGCGGCGCAGCAGGGCGTCGATGTCGCAGCCAAGGCGGCGTGCGCCTTGCACGATCTGGTGCAGCTGCAGCACGGAAATGGTGTGGCGCGTGGGCGGCTGGGCGACATCGGCGCCCGGCGCGCCTGGCGGGAGGGAACTGAGCGGCACCGTCATCGATGGCGGCGCGGATGCCCTGAGTGCGGCGATTTGCATTGTCTCCTCGTTCTCAACGGACTCCGTGGTCCCGGTCCGGATCCACCCTGGGCTGCGTCTCGCTGCAGTGCAGCGCAACGGGCGGGCTTGCCGGACCACTGCCGGGTCTGTGCCGGTTCTGTGCGCCAGTGAACCCGATGCTGCACCCCGGCACAATCCGGATTTACCAAAGGCAGGCTTTTCCCTGAACGATTCGGCCAATCATTTTGGGCCGAAAGGTCATTGTCCACGCAGTGCACCATCGCGCAATCTCATCCCTTGCCGGCCTGCGCATCCGCGGGGCGCGGCGTGGCGGTTCACGAGGGGAGAAGCAGGATGCAGATAGGACGTCGCAGGACCCTGTTACGGCTTGGCGCGGCCTCGTTGGCCGCTGGCGGCAGCATCTCCGGCATCGCCAGCGCGCTCGCGCAAGGCGCCGTGCCCACCGGATACCCCGCCAAGCCGGTGCGGCTGGTGGTGCCGTATCCGGCGGGCGGCGCCACCGACGTGCTCGCCCGCGCCATTGCGGCGCCGCTTGGCCAGCAGTGGCAGCGCACGGTGGTGGTGGAAAACCGCCCGGGCGCCAGCGGCATGATCGGCGCCGATGCAGTGGCCAAGGCGCCTGCGGATGGCTACACCTTGCTGCTCACGCTGACCAGCGTGGTGCAGGTGCCCAGCCAGTATGCAAAGCCGCCTTTCGACCCGATGCGCGACCTGGTCGCGCTGTCGGAACTGGCGACTTCGCACCTCGTGGTGGCCGCCAGTTCGTCCATGCCGGGCAGCCTCGCCGAGGTGGTGCAAATGGCAAAGGGCAAACCGAAAGGGTATTCCTACGGCACCTACGGCACCGGCAGCGGCGCACACCTCTATATGGAAGTGTTTACCGGCGCCGCCGGGCTGGACATGATCCACGTCCCCTACAAAGGCGAGGCGCCGCTGCTCAACGACTTGCTGGGCGGCCAGGTGTCGGTGGGCACCATCTCCGTGATGGGCATCAAGCCGCATGTGCGCACCGGCCGCCTGCGTGCGCTGGCGGTGGTGGGCAACACCCGGGCGCCCATGCTGCCTGAGGTGCCGACCTTCCAGGAGCTGGGCTACAGCGGCCTGGACGGGCCTGGCTGGTTCGGCCTGTTTGCCCCGGCCGGCACGCCGCGGCCGATCGTGGACAAGGTTTCGGCCGACGTGAACGCCATCCTGGCCACGCCAGATATCCGGCAGCGCATGACCGACCTTGGCGTGATCGTCAAAGGCACCCGGCCGATGGAGTTCGCCGAGGTGGCGCGCGCCGACCAGGCTTACTGGAACGGCGTGATCCGCAAACTCAATATCCGGCTCGACTGAGCCTGCAGCATTTCCCAACTCTCTCGTGCCCGTTCGGGCCGATTCAGGAGCAGCGATGCAGCACACGCGCCGCAAGGCATTGCAGCAGATCGGAGCCGGCGCCCTCGCCGCCGGCGGCCTGGGCCTGGGGCTGAGCCCGGCGCGCGCCGCCGCCTTCCCGGCCAAGCCCGTGCGGCTGGTGGTGCCCTACCCCGCGGGCGGCGCCACCGATGTGCTGGCACGCGCGATTGCCGAGCCGCTCGGCAAGATATGGCAGCGCCCCATCTTGGTGGAAAACCGCCCGGGCGCCAGCGGCATGATCGGCGCCGACGCCGTGGCCAAGGCCGATGCCGACGGCCATACCGCGCTGCTTACCATCACCACGCTGGTCCAGGCCCCCAGCCTCTATGCCAAGGCGCCGTTCGACCCGGTGCGCGATTTCGCCCCGGTGTCCAACCTTGGCACCACCAGCCTGGTGTTCGCGGTGCACAACTCGGTGCCCGCCACGACGCTGGCCGAATTCATCGCGCTGGTGAGGTCCAGGCCAAGGCAGTTCAACTATGGCTCCTACGGCACCGGCTCAAGCGGTCATCTCTACTGCGAAGTGTTCAACGAAGCGGCGGGGCTGGACATGACCCACGTGTCGTACAAGGGCGAGGCGCCGGAGCTGAACGACCTGCTCGGCGGGCAGATCCCCGCGGCGATCATCTCGGTGATGGGCGCGCGCCCGCACATGGCAACCGGCCGCCTGCGCGCGCTGGCGGTGACCGGCCCCGCGCGTGCGCCGCAATTGCCAGACGTGCCGACCTTTCGCGAGTCTGGCATCGCGGGCATGGATTCGATGGGCTGGTTCGGGCTGTTGCTGCCGGCCGCCGCGCCGCGCCCGGTGGTAGAGAAGTTCTCCGCGGACGTCAACCGCGTGCTGGCCATGCCAGCCGTGCGCGCGCGCATGAACGACATGGGCGTGGTGCTTGCCGGCAGCACGCCCGATGCCTTCGCCGAGACCATGCGCAGCGATTACGCGCGCTGGGGCAAGGTCATCCGCACCCGCAACATCCGCCTTGACTAAGAGGCCATTTCAAAATGATTCTGGCGTCGTTGCGCGGCCTTGCCGTACCACTTGTACTGTCTGCGGCCGCGCGCCTAGCCAGAACCGCTTCGCTTCATTTTGAAACAGCCTCTAACGCCGTCCCGATGCACGCCGCCTTGATGCGCGCGGGGCTGGTGGCGGCCTGCAATTTTCCCACTTTGTGTTTTTTATGAATCAAGCTGCTTCTGCTACCCACGCCCCGGCCTACCGTTCTCCCCACTGGCCTGCGGGCATGCCCGCCGAGGTGTGCGTGCCGCGCACCAGCCTGGCCTACAACGTCGAGGTCGCCGCCCGGCGCTATCCGGACAAGACCGCGATCCAGTATTTCCATACGGCCATCTCCTACGCCGGCCTGCATGCGCAGATCGAGCGCATGGCCGGCTACCTGCAGCAGGCATGCGGCGTGGCGCCGGGCGACCGCGTGGTGCTGTTCAGCCAGAACTGCCCGCAGTTCATCGTGGCCTACTACGCCATCCTGCGTGCCGAGGCGGTGGTCGTGCCAGCCAACCCGATGTGGCTGACCGGGGAGCTCGAACACGTGGCCGCGGACAGCGGCGCGGTGGCGGCTTTCGTCGCGGCGGAGCTTTATCCGCAGATCGCGCCGCTGCATGGCGCCAGCCTGGCGCATGTCATCGTGCATCAGTACGGGGACATGCTCGAGCCGGCTGGCGGCACCGGCGGCGTGCCCGCCTGGCTTTGCGAGCGCGCCCCGCTGCCCGCCGGCGCACCCGCAGGCGCCACGCTGGCGACCTGGACGCAGGCCGACGCCGCGGGCCATGCCCCGCGCGCGCATGAGGCCGGATACGACACGCTGTGCATGCTGGCCTACACCTCGGGCACCACTGGCCATCCCAAGGGCTGCATGCATACGCACGGCACACTGATGAGCGCGGCGGTGGGCTCGCAGCTGTGGCGCAGCGCCAGCCCGCAGAGCGTGTGCTTGTCGGTCGCGCCGATGTTCCATCTGCTGGGCATGCAGAACGGCATCCACGCGCCGCTTTACCTGGGTGCCACCATCGTGCTGCTGCCGCGCTGGGATCGCGCGGCAGCAGCAGACCTGATCGAGCGCTACCAGGTTTCCACCTGGGCCGCGCCGCCCGCCATGCTGGTGGATTTCTTCGCGCAGCCGGGCATCGGCGAGCGCAACCTCTCCAGCCTTGCCTACCTGGGCGGCGGCGGGGCCGCCATGCCGGACGCCGTGGCCACCATGCTGCAGGAGCGCTTTGGCCTGCCTTACGTCGAGGCGTACGGCCTGACCGAGACCGCCGCCTTCCTGCTGTCCAATCCGCGCCACCGGCCCAAGCGCGAATGCCTGGGCATCGCCACGTTCGGCGTGGACGCGCGCGTGATCGACCCGCACACGCTGGCCGAGCTGCCGCAGGGCGAGCTGGGCGAGATCGTGACCCATGGCGCGCAGGTGATGCGCGGCTACTGGCGCAACCCGCAGGCCGACGCGGAATCGTTCATCGAGATCGATGGCAAGCGCTTCCTGCGCACCGGCGACCTCGGCTTCATGGACGAGGAAGGCTATTTCTTCATGCGCGACCGGCTCAAACGCATGATCAACGCGTCCGGCTTCAAGGTCTGGCCGGCGGAGGTGGAGAACCTGCTCTACGGGCATCCCGCCATCCACGAAGCCTGCGTGATCGCCGCGCGCGACGCGCGCCGCGGCGAGACCGTCAAGGCCGTGGTGGCGCTCAAGCCGGGGGCGCGCGGCACGCCCGAGGCCAGCGCCGAGCAGATCATGGCGTGGTGCCGCGAGCGGCTGGCGGCTTACAAGGTGCCGCGCATTGTCAGCTTTGTCGATGCCTTGCCCAAATCGGCCACCGGCAAGATCCAGTGGCGGGCATTGCAGGAGCTGGAGCAGGACCAAGGCGGGGATCAACCGGCCGCTGCTGGCAGCGTGGCCTGAACAAGAACAGCGAGAACAGCGAGAACAACGAGAACGATGGGAGACATCATGAAGACATCGAGACGAAACTGGCTGGGCCAGGCGGCCGCGCTGGGCGGTGGTGGGTTGCTGGGCGCATGGCAGTGGCCCGCTCAGGCGCAGGGCACCTATCCGGCACGCCCCATCCGCATGGTGGTGCCGTATCCCGCCGGCGGCGGCACCGATACCATCGCGCGCATGATCGGCCAGCGCCTGACCGAGGCCTGGGGCCAGCCGGTGGTGGTGGACAACAAGCCCGGCGCCAGCGGCATGCTCGGCAACGACATCGTGGCCAAGGCGCCGCCCGACGGCTACGCGATGCTGCTCGGCATCACCGCCATGATCCAGTCGCCCAGCCTGTACAAGCGCATCCCGTACGACGTGGCCCGCGACTTCGCGCCGGTTTCACTACTGGCCAGGTCCTCCGACCTGTTCGTGGTGCCCAACCGGGTGCCGGCGACCACGCTCGCCGAGTTCGTGGCCCTGGCCAAGGCCGGCAAGCTCAGCTACGGCTCCTATGGCAACGGCACCTCCTCGCATCTGCATGGCGAGCTGCTCAAGATGCAGGCGCACATGGACCTTGCACACATTCCTTACAAAGGCGCCGCGCCGCTGATGAGCGACGTGCTGGGCGGGCAGGTGGATTCGGCCTTTGTCGACGTGACCTCGGCCAACAGCTATCTAAATAGCGGCAAGTTCAAGATCCTCGCCATCACGGGCACCCAGCGCTACAAATCGATTCCGTCGGTACCGACTTTCGCGCAGGCGGGCTACACCGGGTTTGAGCCGAGCGGCTGGTTCTCGATGTTCCTGCCCGCCAATACGCCGCACGACGTGGTTACCCGGCTCTCCACCGAGATCGCCCGCATCGTGCGGCTCCCGGACATCTCGCAAAAGCTGGTGGCGATGGGGCTGCAGCCGGTGGGCTCGTCCCCGGAGGAACTGGCCGCGGTGATCGCGACCGACACGCCCAAGTGGGCACGCATCGTCCGCGACGCCAACATCCAGCTCGACTGAGGCGCAGATCTTATGACGGCTACGCCATTTATTCACCGAGGCAACCCAGAGGAGTTCGCCATGGAGACCATCCGCTACGCCGTCGCCGACGGCGTTGCCACCCTCACGCTCGACTTCCCGAAGCGCAAGAACGCCCTGAACGGCACCATGCGCCGCGAGATCGGCGAGGTCGTGCACCAGTTGCGCCAGGACACCAGCGTGCGCGCGCTGATCCTCACCGGCGCGGGCTCGGATTTCTGTTCCGGCGGCGACATCAGCTCGATGCAGGGCGAAATCAGCGCTGAGCAGGGCCGCCAGCGCCTGGCGGCCATCCATCCGTGGCTGGAAGACCTGATCCACCTCGACCGTCCCGTGATCGCGGCGGTAGACGGCGCGGCCTATGGCGCCGGCTTCAGTCTGGCTCTCGTGGCCGACATCATCCTGGCCACGCCGCGCGCGCGCTTTGGCCTGCCTTTCCTGCGCCTGGGCCTGGTCCCGGATTGCGGGGTGTTCTACACGCTGCCGCGCATGATCGGCCTGCAGCGCGCCAAGGCGCTGATGTTCTCGATGCGTGAACTGAGCGCCGCGGCGGCGCTGGAGCAAGGCATCGTGATGGAAATCGTGCCGCCCGAGGCGCTGCAGGCGCGCGCGCTGGCGCTTGCCTCGGCCTTCACCGAGGCCTCGCCGGTGGCGGTTGCGCTGACCAAGAAGGCGCTCAATGCCTCGCTGAACCAGGACCTGCACAGCATGCTGGAGATGGAGGCGGACGGCCAGGGTATCGCTTTCGCCACCGCGTACCGCCAGGAGGCCGCAACGCGCTTCCTGGAAAAACAGCCGCCGCGCTATCGCTGGCCCGACTGAACAACCACACAACCATACAACAACAAGCGCGTGATGCTGCAACGCAACACAGGCAGCACCGGCATCACCGGCAACCATCAAGGAGAACGACATGGGAAATTCCGACAAGAACATGGCGATGGCCGCCCGCAGGGTGTCCTGGATGAGCGAAGACCTGGTCATGTTCCAGGACACCGTACGCCGCTTCGTGGAGCGCGAGCTGGTGCCGAACGAGGCGCGCTGGGCCGAGCGCGGCTACATCGACCGCGAAGTCTGGAACCGCGCCGGCGAGGTTGGCCTGCTGTGCGCCAGCATTCCCGAGGAGTACGGCGGCGGCGGCGGGAACTTTGCCCACGAGGCTGTGATCTGTAACGAAATGGCACGCGCCATCGCCACCAGCCTGGGCAATGGCGTGCACAGCGGCATCGTGGCCCATTACTTGCTCAACTACGGTACCGAGGCGCAGAAGCGCAAATGGCTTCCGCAGATGGCTTCAGGCGCCATGGTGGCCGCCATCGCCATGTCGGAGCCCGGTGCGGGCTCGGATCTCAAGTCGGTACGCACCCGAGCGGTGCGTGAGAAGACCCAGAACGGAGACATCTATCGCATCAACGGTGCAAAAACCTTCATCACCAATGGCTACCATGCCGATCTCGTTTGCGTGGTGGCCAAGACCGATCCCGATGCCGGCACGAAAGGGGTCTCGCTCATCATGGTCGAGACCCGGGACCAGCCCGGCTTCAGGCGCGGCCGCATTCTGGAAAAAATCGGGCAGAAAGGCCAGGACACCGCCGAGTTGTTCTTCGACGACGTGTGCGTGCCGGTGGAGAACCTGCTGGGCGACGAGGAGGGCAAGGGTTTCTATCAACTGATGCAGCAACTGCCGCAGGAGCGCATGATCATCGCGCTTGGTGCGGTAGCGAGCATGCAGCGTGCGATCGAGCTCACCACCGATTACGTGCGCGAGCGGCAGGTGTTTGGAAAACCGCTGATCGATATGCAGAACACGCGCTTCAAGCTGGCGGAGTGCAAGACCGAGGCAACCATCGCCGCCACGTTCGTCGATGATTGCATGGTGCGCTTGCTGAAGGGCGAACTCGATGCGCCCACCGCGGCCATGGCCAAGTGGTGGTGCTCGCAGAAGAACTGCGAAATCATCGACGAATGCCTGCAGCTGCATGGCGGGTACGGCTATATGCTCGAATACCCGATCGCGCGCATGTACGCGAACGCGCGGGTCAGCAAGATCTATGGCGGCTCCAACGAGATCATGAAGGAGCTGGTGGCACGCACGCTGTGACGTCGTGCGCGGGGCCATGCGATTGGCCGCTCATGCCAACGTCGTAGTGCGTTGGAAGTAGGCCGGCCGCAAAGCCCCGCGCCGCGCGGGTTGCGAGGGGAAGAGGGCGTTTCCCGTTACAAAAGCAGCTGTGCACGGAATAACGGAAAGGTGTAATGTGTGTCACAAGACATGGTTCAAATGCCCGTCGCGAGTGGGGCCTGGAGTGTTGGTACGGTGAGCCGAGCTGATCCGTTGCGCCGTTGCAAACGCAGTTGAAAAGTTCGTCAACCGACTCTCAGCCTTCGCCGTTATTTGACTATGATGAAGTAAAGATTTCGCAACATGGCAGCACCGCCAAGCCGGGGTGGCGGAGCCGCAAAGGCTGCCGCGAGATCTTAGGTTGTAGTAGATCTACCTTCGCCTCGGACGGGACTCTGACGGGAGTGAGGTATGGACATTTTCGGCCACTACGCCACACGCTTCGAAGCTCGCAAGGAAGAGGAATACAGCATCCAGGAGTATCTGGATATCTGCAAGAAGGATCCTTCGGCCTATGCGACCGCGGCCGAGCGCATGCTCGCCGCCATTGGTCAGCCGGAACTGGTGGACACCCACCACGACCCTCGGCTGTCCCGCCTGTTCTTCAACAAGGTCATCAGGATTTATCCGGCCTTCCGCGAGTTCTACGGCATGGAAGACACGATCGAGCAGATCGTCGCCTTCTTCAAGCACGCCGCGCAGGGACTCGAGGAGCGCAAGCAGATCCTCTACCTGCTCGGGCCCCCCGGAGGCGGCAAGTCCTCGCTGGCGGAAAAACTCAAGGCGCTGATGGAGCAGGTTCCCATCTACGCATTGAAGGGCTCACCCATCCATGAATCTCCGCTCGGGCTGTTCGCACCCGAGGAAGACGGCAAGATCCTGGAAGAGGACTACGGCATCCCGGTGCGCTATCTCAACACCATTGCCTCGCCCTGGGCGGTCAAGCGCCTGCACGAGTTCAACGGCGACATCACGCGCTTCCGCGTGGTCAAGCTGCGTCCTTCGGTGCTGTCGCAGATTGCGATCTCCAAGACGGAGCCGGGCGACGAGAACAACCAGGACATTTCGTCGCTGGTGGGCAAGGTCGATATCCGCAAGCTGGAGGATTTCCCGCAGGACGACCCGGATGCCTACTCGTACTCCGGCGGGCTGTGCCTGGCCAACCGCGGGCTGCTCGAGTTCGTGGAAATGTTCAAGGCGCCGATCAAGGTCCTGCACCCGTTGCTGACCGCCACCCAGGAGGGCAACTACAAGGGCACTGAAGGCTTCGGCGCGATCCCCTTCGACGGGGTCATCCTGGCGCACTCGAACGAAGCCGAGTGGACAACCTTCAAGGCCGACAAGAACAACGAGGCTTTCCTCGACCGGATCTACATCGTCAAGGTGCCATACTGCCTGCGTGTGTCTGAGGAGGTGAAGATCTACGACAAGCTGTTGCGCAGCAGTTCGCTATCGGCCGCGCCGTGCGCGCCCAACACCTTGAAGATGATGGGGCAGTTCGCCGTGCTCACCCGCATCAAGGAGCCGGAGAATTCAAACATCTTCTCCAAGATGCGGGTCTATGACGGCGAGAGCCTGAAGGATGTCGACCCCAAGGCCAAGTCGTACCAGGAGTACCGCGATTACGCCGGCATCGACGAAGGCATGAACGGCTTGTCCACGCGCTTCGCCTTCAAGGTCTTGTCCAAGGTCTTCAACTTCGACAATACCGAGGTAGCCGCCAATCCGGTGCACCTGCTCTATGTGCTCGAGCAACAGATCGAGCGCGAGCAGTTCCCGCCGGAGCAGGAAGCCAAGCTGCGGTCGTACATCAAGGAGTATCTGACCGCACCGTTCGTGGAGTTCATCGGCAAGGAGATCCAGACCGCTTACCTGGAGTCGTATTCCGAATACGGCCAGAACATCTTCGATCGCTACGTGGTGTTTGCCGACCTGTGGATCCAGGACCAGGAATATCGCGACCCGAATACCGGCGAGATTCTCGATCGCAACGCGTTGAACGACGAGCTTGAGAAAGTCGAGAAGCCCGCGGGGATATCCAACCCCAAGGACTTCCGCAACGAGATCGTCAACTTCGTGCTGCGCGCGCGGGCCAACAACGCGGGCAAGAACCCCGCGTGGACCAGCTACGAGAAGTTGCGCATGGTGATTGAGAAGCGCATGTTCTCCACCACCGAAGACCTGTTGCCCGTGATCTCGTTCAACGCCAAATCCTCTCGCGAGGATCAGGACAAGCACGCGAACTTTGTCAACCGCATGGTTGAGAAGGGATACACCGCGAAGCAGGTCCGCTTACTTGTGGAGTGGTATTTGCGCGTAAGAAAATCATCGTAACGGCGCCTGAACGAGGCCTCTAGACGAGGGCAAGCATATGGCCACGGTCATCGATCGGCGCGAGAACGGCGGCAACAAGAGTGCCGTCAACCAGCAACGCTTCATCAAACGCTACCGCGAACAGATACGCCAGGCGGTAGCGAAGGCGGTGTCCGGCCGGAAGATCATGGACATCGAGCAAAGCGGGCAGGTGTCCATTCCGGTCAAGGACATCTCCGAGCCCGCCTTTCACCACGGCCAGGGCGGCCGGCGGGAGTGGATCCACCCGGGCAACAAGAAATTCGTCCGGGGGGACAGCTTCGACCGCCAGCAGCAAGGCGGCGGTGGAGGCGGCTCCAAGGCGAGCGATTCGGGTGAAGGCGAGGACGATTTCGTCTTCAGCCTGTCGCGCGAGGATTTCCTCAATTTCTTCTTCGAGGACATGGCGCTGCCGGACATGGCCAAGCGCCACCTTGCCAAGATCGCCGAGGTCCGCAAGGTCCGGGCTGGCTTCTCGATCGACGGCACCCCGTCCAACCTGTCCATCCTGCGCACGATGCGAAGCTCGCTCGGGCGGCGCATTGCCTTGTCCAGTCCTTACCAGAAAAAGCTCGCGGTGCTGGAGCAGGAGTATGGCGAGGTGCTGGAGCAGGACGGGCCTTACTCGGCACGGGCGCTGGAGCTGATGAAGGAAATGCGTCACCTGCGCGCCTGCGTGGAGCGCGTGCCCTTTATCGAAAAGCTCGACCTGCGCTACAACAACCGCGTGCTGAAAAAGCGCCCGCAGGCACAGGCGGTGATGTTCTGCCTGATGGATGTGTCCGGGTCCATGGATGAGAGCCGCAAGGATCTCGCCAAGCGCTTTTTCATGCTCTTGTACCTCTTTCTCAAGCGCAACTACGATCGCATCGACGTGGTGTTCATTCGTCATCACACGGTGGCGAAGGAAGTGAACGAGGAAGATTTCTTCCATTCGCGCGAATCCGGTGGTACGGTCGTATCGAGCGCGCTCAAGCTGATGGTCGAGGTCATTCACGACCGCTATCCCGCCAGCCAGTGGAATATCTACTGTGCCCAGGCCTCGGACGGCGACAACTGGGCGGGCGATTCGGAGTTGTGCGGGCGCTTGCTGCGCGAGTCCATCCTGCCGCTGGTGCAGTACTACGCCTATGTGGAAGTGGCCTCGGAGGAGCCGCAGAACCTGTGGGAAGAGTATCTGGCGGTCAAGGACCGGCATGAGAACTTCGCCATGCAGCGCATCATCGGGGCGGACGAGATCTACCCTGTACTGCATGACCTGTTCCAGAAGAAGGCGGCATGGCCATCCAGCCGCTGAGGTCGGCCTGGTTTTTTTGCAGGTGTTTTCCGCTCTCCCGCTATGCGGGAGAGCGGCGCAACCCTAGCTTCACCCGCAACGGGGGTCGTAAATGGCATATCTCTCTACCGGCTCGGAGTGGACCTTTGAGCTGATCCAGCGTTATGACCGCGAAATCGCACGCATTGCCGGCGACTTCGGTCTGGACACCTATCCCAACCAGGTCGAGATCATTACCGCGGAGCAGATGCTCGATGCCTATGCGTCGTCCGGCCTGCCGGTGGGCTACAGCCATTGGTCGTACGGCAAGCATTTCCTCGCGTCCGAGCGCAGCTACCAGCGCGGGCACATGGGCCTGGCCTACGAGATCGTCATCAACTCGAATCCCTGCATCGCGTACCTGATGGAGGAGAACACCATGCCCATGCAGGCGCTGACCATCGCGCACGCCTGCTACGGCCACAACTCCTTCTTCAAGGGCAACTACCTGTTCCGCACCTGGACCAACGCCGATGCCATCATCGACTACCTGCTGTTTGCCAAGAACTACGTAGCCGAATGCGAGCAGCGCTATGGGGAGCAGGAAGTCGAGGCGCTGCTCGATTCCTGCCACGCGCTGCAGAACTACGGGGTGGACCGCTAC
Source organism: Cupriavidus sp. MPR-AND1C (assembly GCF_058809705.1). Classification (NCBI taxonomy): domain Bacteria; kingdom Pseudomonadati; phylum Pseudomonadota; class Betaproteobacteria; order Burkholderiales; family Burkholderiaceae; genus Cupriavidus; species Cupriavidus sp. MPR-AND1C. Next base: position 139,320 of record NZ_JBXASU010000006.1, read on the forward strand.
AAGCGGCCCAAGAAGCTCTCCATTGCCGAGGAGCAGGCGCGCCAGACCGAGCGGGAGAACTATCTGCAGACGCAGGTCAACGACCTGTGGCGCACCTTGCCCAAGCACCGCGCACACGCGCTGGAAGACGATGAAGGGTTCGAGCGCGACGCCGCCTTCCCGCCGGAGCCGCAGGAAAACCTGCTCTACTTCATCGAGAAGAACGCACCCAAGCTGGCGCCGTGGCAGCGCGAGATCGTGCGCATCGTGCGCAAGATCGCGCAGTACTTCTACCCGCAGCGCCAGACCAAGGTCATGAACGAAGGCTGGGCCACGTTCTGGCACTACACCATCCTGCACCAGCTTTACGAAGAAGGCCTGGTCAATGACGCCTTCATGATGGAGCTGCTGCAGGCGCACACCAATGTGATTTACCAGCCGCCGTACAACAGCCCCTACTACAGCGGCCTCAACCCGTACACCGTGGGCTTCCTGATGTTCCAGGACCTGCGCCGCATGTGCGAGAACCCGACTGAGGAAGACTACCGCTGGGCGCCGGAGTTCGCCGGCAGCGATTGGCGCAAGACGCTCGACTTCGCCATGCGCAACTTCAAGGACGAGAGCTTCCTGCTGCAGTTCCTGTCGCCGCGCGTGATCCGCGAGCTCAAGCTGTTCTCCGTGCTCGACGATGATCGCGAAGGCAAACTGCGCGTGACCGCCATCCATGACGATGAGGGCTACCGCAACATCCGCCAGTTGCTGGCCAACCAGTACGACCTGTCGAACATGGAGCCCAACATCCAGATCACCAATGTGGATGTGGGCGGAGACCGCTCCCTGACCTTGCGCCACCTGCAGAACGACCGCCGCCCGCTGGCGCAGAACTTTGACGAGGTGATCCGCCACGTCACGCGGCTGTGGGGCTTTACGGTGCGCCTGGAAGTGGCCTATGAAGATGGCCGGCGCGAATCCAAGTACGAATGCAAGCCGGAACGCCGGCATCGCAAGGCGGCTTGAGCGCGCATGGCGGCGTCAGCCGGCGCGGGCGGTGGATGACACCGCCCGCATGATGGCCTGCGCAGCCCACAAGCCGGTGGCCGCGGCAGCATCCGTGAAGGGCGCATTCACGTAATCCCCCGCCAGGAAGACCCGTTGCCGCGATGCCGGCGCACGGCTGCGGTACGCCAGCACGTCGGCGGCACGGCCGACCGGCACCGTGGGCATCGCCTGCGCCCAGCGCGTGACCAGGCAGTCCTGCAATTGCCGCGAGATGCCCGGCAGGTAATGTTCGACCTCGGGCAGCACGTCGGAGAGGATTTGCGCATCGCTCGCGCCCAGCCGGTCCGCGGCGGCGCGGTCTTCCAGCATGACCTGGACGACTTGCCCATGTCCGGCGGTGGGACGCGCCGGCGGGTGCTTGCCAGCGTCCAGCGCCAGCGCGGCCACGTAACGGCGCTCGGCTCGCGGCACCAATACGCCGTAGACGCCCGCCAAAGCCGCCGGCACATGAAACCCCGGCCGTGTGAGCAAGGACAGGTTGATGGTGCGGCTGTAGGGCGTCGCCAGCAGGCGGCGCTCCAGCGCATCCCCGTCCGTCCAGGCCTGCCGGGCAAAGGGTGCCGGCAGGGCGCACACCACGTAGTCGGCCGTGGCTTCGAAGCCCGCGCCGCTCACCACCACGCGCGTGTCCTGCTGGCGGATCGAGGCGACCCGCCGCCCGGTCTCCACCGGCAATGTGCGCGCCAGCGCGCGCGGCAGGCTTTGCATGCCGCCGGCCAGCGAAGTGTTGGCACAGCGGCGCCAGCCGAAGCCGCTGGCCAGCAGCATGAGCGCGGCGGAGGACGATTCGGGCGTGAGGAAATAGAACCCCTGCAGCAGCGGCTCCGTGACATAGGCGAGCGCCTCGCGGCAACCGCGCTGGCCAAGCCATTCGCTGGCGGTGTCCGCATCGTAGCGCGCCCATTGGCCAAGGTCGTCGAGCGGCAGCGTGCGCAGCGCGCGGCCTTCGCGGCCCAGCGCCAGTCCCAGGCCCAGCCAGGCCGGCAATCCGAGCAGGCCGCTGCGCAGCGGGTCCAGCAGGCTCTGCGCGCGCACGCGGCGCGGCCGGCCCTGGCGTACCACCGCGTTGAGGTCGCTGGCGGCCTGCAGTCCGCCGTCCGGGCCGCCGTCCAGGCCGAGCCGCCGCGCCAGCGCCGGCAGCACCGTGTAGCCGCTCGACAGGAATTGTGCGCCGCACTCGATGCCATGCGGCCCGAGGGTTGCGCTGCGCATGCGGCCGCCGACATCCCCGTCGGCCTCGAAGACGCGCACCCGCGCGCCGGCGCGGGCGAGCGCATCGGCCGCGCACAGCCCGGCAATGCCGGCGCCGGCCACGATCACATCGGGGGCGCGGTGCGGGCCGGGTGAATGCACCGGCAGCGCCGATGCGGGAGGAACAGGAGGAACAGGAGGAACAGGAGGAACAGGAGGAACGGGGGGAGCAGGCAAAACGGGTGAAGGCAAGGAAGTGGCATGCATGGTCTGGGACTTGTCCGGTTAGCCCGTGCTCGGGGCACCGTGCGACAATCTATCGGCTCGCCGCGTTGCAGCCAATTCGCTTTCTCCTCAGATTCCATCATGTCCGCCGCCACCGAACCGCCGAAGCGCCGCCAGCCCTCGCAGCAGCGCGCGCAGCATACCGTCCAAGCCATCCTGCAAGCCGCGGCGCAGCTGTTCGCCGAACACGAGATGCGTGCCCAGCCTGAGCCCACCACTGAGCAGATCGCTGCGCTGGCAGGGGTTTCGGTTGGCTCGCTTTACCAGTACTTTGCCGACCGCGCGGCAATTGGCCGCACCTTGATCGAGCATCAGCGCGAGGCGGCGTTGGTGGCCCTGGAAACAATGCTGGCCGAGCGCCTGGCCGCCATGCCGGCAGCGGCAGGCCTGGCGGAGCCGCAAGCCGCGCGCGCTGCGCTGCGGGCTTATGTGCAGGCCTATGTGCTCAGCTTTGGCGGCTATGACGCGCATAGCCGCGCGCTGGCCCGCCTGGCCTGGCGCCATGATCGCGACGAGGATGCCGTGGCGGCGCTGCGCCTGGCCAGCGAACGGATCGGCGCGCAGTTGCAGGCGCTGGGCGTGAGCGCGCTGCGCTTGCCCGCTCCGGCGCAGATGTTCGCGCTCACACGGGCCTTGTTCGGGGTGGTGCGCTCGGCCGCACTGGAGCGCTCGCCCTTGCTCGGCAGCCAGGCCCTGGAGGACGAACTGGTCCGCCTGTGCTGGAGCCTGCTGCAGGGCGACCCCGACGCCGGCTGATCCTGGCCGGCCCCGGCCCCGCCCGGGGGCTCAGGCCGCGTCGGTGCTCCAGCTTCGGGTCAGATCGACCACGCCCGTTCCAGGTTGGCCGCACACCGCCTCGCCCACCACCCTTGCCCAGTAAGCCTGCGACCCGTCCGCCAGCTGCCAGGCATGCAGGCGGCGGGTGTAGATCTGCAGGTCGTACTCCTCGGTGATGCCGATGGCGCCATGCACGGCATGCGCGATGGCCGCCACTGGCGTGACCGCTTCGCTGGCGTTGAGCTTGCCGATGGCCGCGCGCAGCGGGTTCGGGAGCCAGCCGCCGGCGGCGCAGGCGATCTGCGCGGCCATGCGCGCGGCGGTGACATGTTCCGCCATCACGCTGATCTGGTGCTGGATGGCCTGAAACTTGCCGATGGCGCGGCCGAACTGCTGGCGGTCGTTGGCATATTGCAGTGTCATGTCGAACACATGCGACATGGCGCCGGCCAGCTGCGCAGCGTGCAGGCAGGCCCCGATCTGGCGCAGCGTGCCCGCGGGCAGCGTGAACAGTGGCAATCCGTCCGATGCGGGGCGCGGCAGGACCACGGCCAGATCCGCATGGGCGCCGGTCGCGCGCACTTGCGCCCGGTCGCGTGGCAGCAGCATGCACTGTGTACCTTCCTGCACCAGGAACCAGGCCGCCTGCGCGCCGCCTGCGACGAGGACCGCATCCGTGGCGCCCGCTTCCATATCGAAGGTCGCCAGCGCGATGGGCCCGGCCGGGACCGCCAGCCCGGCGGCGTGCAGCAGCGCGCGCGCGAACAAGGTCTGGCCCAGCGGCAAAGGCAGCGCGCGGCGGCCCAGCGCGAACAGCACCGGCGCCAGTTCGTCCAGCGGCAAGCCCGCCCCACCGGCCGCCTCGGGCAACAGGCAATCGGCAAAGCCGCTGTCTTGCAGTGACTGCCACAGGGGCAGGTGGTCTTCGCCGCGTTCGATGGCGCGGATGACAGCGGGCGTGCAGCAGTCGCGCAGCACGCTGTCGAGCGCGTCCGAGTAAGCGTTATGCATAGGGAACTCCGGTTCAGCGCAGGCCAAGGCCCCGGGCAATCATGCCGCGCAGGATCTCGCGCGTGCCGCCACGCAGCGAATAGGACGGGGCGACCTGGCTGACGTAGGCCAGCGTGCGGTACAGGCCGGGATCGGCGGCGAGGTGCGGGTCGTCGCCCAGCGCGGCCTGCGCCAGCGCCGGAATGGATTGCTCGAACTCCGTGCCCAGGTCCTTGACCAGCGCGGCCTCCACCACCGGGCTCTCGCCTGCGGCAAGCCGGGCGGTCACCGCCAGCGACATGGCCCGCAGCACCGCCAGCCGGCCAGCCAGCCGGCCGATGGTAACGGTGTCGCGCCGCGCAGCCGGCGCGCGCCGCAGCGCCGCAATCCAGGTATCGAGCAGCACCACGCTGGAGTACAGCCGCTCCGGCCCGCTGCGCTCGAAGGCCAGCTCCGCGTTGACCTGCTCCCAGCCGCTGCCTTCGCGGCCTACCAGCGCCGCTGCAGGCAGCATCACGTCCTCGAAGCTGACTTCGGAGAAGTGCGCGTCGCCGGCCAGGTCGCGGATCGGGCGCACGGTCACGCCCGGCGCCGACAGGTCGATGATGACCTGCGACAAGCCGCGCTGACGGTCCTCGCCCGCGCCGGAGGTGCGCACCAGCGCCAGCATGTAGTGGCAGCGATCGGCGTTGGTCGTCCAGATCTTGCGGCCGTTCAAGCGCCAGCCGCCGTCCGGCTGCGGCGTGGCGCGGGTCGCGACGCTGGCCAGGTCGGAGCCGGAGTTGGGCTCGCTCATGCCGATGCAGAAGAAGGCCTCGCCCTTGCAGATGCGCGGAAGATAGAAGGCCTTCTGCGCGTCGCTGCCGTAGCGCAGGATCAGCGGCCCGCTCTGGCGGTCGGCGATCCAGTGGGCCGAGACCGGCGCACCGCAGGCCAGCAACTCCTCGACCAGCACGAAGCGCGAGAACGGATCGAGCCCGGCGCCGCCATATTGCGCGGGCAAGGTGATGCCCACCCAGCCGCGCCGCGCCAGCGCGCGGCTGAAATCGGCGTTGAAGCCCATCCATGAGCGGGCGCGGACCTCGGGCGCAAGGGCCGGCAGGTGTTCGGCCAGGAATGCCTTCACCTCGCGCCGGAAGGCGGCGGCGGCCGGCGGCAAGGCAGTCAGCTGGAACGTGCTGGGCAGTGAAGTCAAGACAGGGGTCTCCGTGTGGCTAGCGGCCGGCCAGCAAGCGCCGGGCGGAATAAGTCATGACACGCTCATGGCGCTGGTTGAAGACTTCGATGTCCGAATCCACCACGGCGCGGCCATTGCGCGAAGTGGGGCGGATGCCGGTCACCGTGACCGTGGCCCAGATGGTGTCGCCCACCATCACCGGGGCATGGATCTTCTGCGTCAGCTCCAGCATGGCCAGCCCCGTGCCCTGGATCATGGTCTGCAGGATGAAGCCTTCGATCATGGCGTAGGTCAGCGCGGCGGGCACGGGCCGGCCATGGATGGCGCCGCCTTCATGGCCCGCCTCGATGAAGATCGCCTCCAGCATGCCGGTGACCGAAATGAAGTTGATCAGGTCGGTCTCGGTCACGGTGCGGCGGAAGGTCTGGAAGGCCTGGCCCTCCTTGATGTCTTGCCAATAAAAGCCCTGGCCGAGGCGGGGGAGTTGGGTATGGGGCACGGCGTCTCCTGTTGAGGGCCGCCATCGGCGGCCGGCTTCCTTTATGTTAGGAGCGGGAATGCGGCAGGGTTAGGCATTAGTGGCCGGCGCGGCACAATAGGCTGCGCCGGTGCGGCCCAGCTCATCGATCTGCTCACCGCTCAGGCCCGCCTCGCCAAGCAGGCCGCGGGTGTGCTGACCCAGGCGTGGCGGCAGCGCGCTCGCCGCGCGCTCGCCGTCAAAGCGCACCGGCGCGCCGGCAAAGCGCAGCGTGCCCATGGCCGCATCGTCCAGCGTATCGAAGAAGCCGGTGGCGCGCAGGTGCGGGTCATCCACCAGTTCCGCGAGCTGGTTGACCCGCGCCACCGGGATCTGCAGCGTTTCGCATAGCGCCAGCCAGGCGCTGGTGGTGCGCGTGCGCACGATCTCGCCGGTCAGCTCGTAGAGGGTTTCGATATGCTGCGTGCGCGCGGCGATGCCGGCAAAGCGCGGGTCGGCGGCCAGGTCGGGCCGGCCCGCGGCGGTGAAGAAGTCGCGCCAGTGGGCGTCGGTGTACGGCATCATGCAGACGTGGCCGTCGGCGCTCTGGTAGGGCCGGCGCAGCGGCGCCAGCACGCGCGGATAGCCGGTGGGCCCGCGCGGCGGCTCGAAGTGCTGGCCATAGAGATGCTCGACCAGGTTGAAGGCCACCATCGATTCGAACATCGGCACTTCCACCAGCGCGCCCTTGCCGCCCTGGCGCTCGCGCCCGGCAATGGCGGCCGAGATCGACAGCGCCGCCACCAGCCCGCTGGTCTTGTCGGCCGCGATGGTGGGGAAGTAGCGCATGGTGCCGGTCTGCGCGGCCATCAACGCGGCATTGCCGGACAGGCCCTGGATGATGTCATCGTAGGCCGGGCGGCCGCCATAGGGGCCATCCTCGGCAAAACCCAGCAGGCTCACGTAGACCAGGCGCGGGTGGCGCGCCATCACGTCGGCGGGGTCCAGCCCGAGGCCGGCCAGCTTCTGCGGGCGCATGCTGTGCATGAACACATCGGCGCTGGCCACGAGGCGCTCCAGGGCGGCCTGCGCCGCGGGCAGCTTGAGGTTGAGCACCACGCTTTTCTTGCTGCGGTTCACGCCCAGGAAGATGGCCGACATGCCATCCTCGGCGGCCGGGCCGGTGCGCCGCGTGGAGTCGCCCTCGGGGGGCTCCACCTTGATGACTTCGGCGCCGAGATCGGCCAGCCACTGGCTGGCGTAAGGGCCCATCACGACCGTGGACAGGTCGATGACGCGGATGCCTGAGAGGGGCAACATGCCTGGGTGTCTCCTGTCTGTTCTTGTGCCTGGCTGGCGCGGGGCGGGCTGCCCGGGCGCGCGCCGGATGCCACAGGGTAGATCAGGCGGGTCGCTAGCGTCTAATATTAGATTTTTAGGATTCGATATCTTCCAGATATCAATGTGGACATCAGCGTGGACCTTCGTCAACTTCAGCAGTTCGTCGCCCTGGCCGAAACCGGCAACTTCCACCGCGCGGCCGAGCGCCTGCACATGGCGCAGCCGCCGCTATCCATCTCGATCCGCAAGCTCGAAGACGCGCTTGGCACGCCGCTGTTCGTGCGTACCTCGCGCGGGGTACGGCTGACCCAAGCTGGCGAAGCCGCGCTGCATGACGCGCGGCGCGCGCTGTTCCATGCCGGCCAGGCTCGCGCGGCGGCACTGGCGGCGGCGCACGGCGAGCGCGGCGCACTGCGCGTGGGCTTTGTGGGCTCGGCAACCTACGCCCTGCTGCCCAAGCTGATCCCGGCGTTTCGGGCCGCGCACCCGGGGATCGAGCTGATCCTGCATGAATCCACTTCGGCGTCGATCCTGGACCGGCTGGAGCGCCATCAGCTCGATGCCGGGCTGGTGCGTTTTCCCATCTTGCACAGCGGCGGCTACACGCTGATGCCGCTGGAGAACGACGAGTTCGTGGCGGCGGTGCCGGCCGATAGCCGCTTTGCCGAGCGCGATGCGATTGCGCTCAAGGCGCTCGCCGGGGAACCCTTCATCATGCATCCCAGCGCCGAGGTGCCCAACCTGCAGGCCATCGCCATGCTGCTGTGCCAGCAAGCCGGGTTCGTGCCGCGTGTGACGCAAGAGGCGGTGCAGGTGCAGACCATCGTCAGCCTGGTGGAAAGCGGCCTGGGGGTGGCGCTGGTGCCCAGCGTGGCGGCGCGCTATATCAACCGGCGCGTGCGTTTCCTGCGGCTGGCCAGCCCACGGCCGGCGGCGCGCATCGGCATCGCGCTGGCCACATCCACGGATAGCGATGACCGGCAGGTGCAGCGCTTGCTGGAGGTGGCCAGCACCGTGGTTGCCTAGGCCCGCGGATCAGGCGGGCGCGCAGCTGCCACGCGCCGCGCCGGCGCGCTCCAGCGCCACGCCCGGCAGCAGGTGCAGCAGGCGCACCAGCTCGCTCTGGCGATGGGTGCCGGTCTTGCGCAGGATGTCGCGAATATGCACGCGCACCGTGTGCGGCGAGACGAATTCGTGCTCGGCGATCTCGGCCAGGGTTTCGCCGGCGGCAAGGCGGATGGCAATCAGGCTTTCCTTGCGCGACAGGCCGAACAGCGACGTCAGCACCGAACTGTCGAGCACCGAGCGCGATTCCGAGTTGCCCATCAGCACCATCGCAAACGGCAGTTGCCACGGGCCCTCCACCGGCTGGCGGGCCACCAGCGGCAGCACGATGACAGGTACCGGCTGGCCGCCCGACGTGATGTGCATCCACGACCCGGCCGCCGCCTCGCCACCACGGGATTGCATGGCGCGGTCGAGCAGCCTTTGCAGGGTGGCGTGCAGGGTCTGGTCGTGGGTCTTGAGCACGCCGTTTTCCAGCGTGAGCTGGCTGTCGGCCTGCACCAGCGCCTCGGCCCAGATATTGGCGTAGCGCACGCGCATATCGGCTTGCAGCACCATCACGCCGAAGTCGAGCGTATCCAGCCCGGCCAGGCCAAGGGCCGCCAAGCCGCTCAACTCGAAGTTGCGCTGTTGCATGCGCGCGGCGCGGGCCCAGTGCGGCAGCACGCGCGCGAGCCGCTTGCTGCGGTGGTTCAAGTCCTGCGCCCCGTCGAACCCGGTGTCCGGGCGGCCGCCCCGGTCCGTGCCGCCCATCACCACGCAGACCTCGGCGGTATCGAGCAGGCGCACGCCATGCTCCAGGTCGGCGCCATGCGCTGGCGCGCGCCAAGGCGCGCCGTCCTGCAGGTCACCATGGTGATCGCCCGCGAGCGCGCGCCTGGGCAGGCTCGCCAGCGCATGCAGGCCCTCCGGCACGTAGGTGCCCTGCGCCGGGAAGCAGCCATGCGGGGTGACGCCGAGGCGCGCTTGCCCCGACAGCTTGTCCCAGACCAGGTAATGCGGGCTTTCGATGTCGGTATAGCGGGAGAAGAGATCCAGCGCGGCTGGCATGGCGGTGACGTCAAGCGCTGACTCGTAGATCGAATCGATCAGACGATGGAAGTCTTCATCCGCCGACGGATGTTCGCCCATAGTGTTTTCCCCGGTGGCTCTCGCCTGATCCTGCTTTGCTCTTTTTATTGGCCCGCTGGTAGCGGTACGGCTGGCTCGCTGTGGCCGGCTCCGAAGTGGCAGGTGCCACCGGACGGGGTCAGGCGCCCGGTATGCCGGGTCTGTCAGCGCTGCGCGTTACCGTGTGGCGGCATTATGCGCATGCGAGCATAACTTCGCAAACGGGGAATGTCGCCTGGGCAATTATTACAAATTATTACGGCGCCGACATGCCTGCGAAACGGGCCATGGCGGCGCAAAGCGTACCCGTTTCTGCGTGCGCTTTGGGCGCTGCATGGTGACTCAGCCTGGCCCGGGCGCACCCTTTGAAAGCGCGGCGCCGGCGCCGGCTGCCAGCTCCGTAGCCTGCGCGTCCTGCGCCGGGGGGAGCCCCGGGCTGCCCTCGACCAGCACCGTCACCCGCTGCGTGGCCATGCTGATGCCATGCTGGTCGAACTTGCGCTTGAGCCGCACGTTGAACGCGCGCGTGATTTCCGCCTGGGTCAGCGGGCGGGTCCTGAACTGGGCCAGCACCACCGAGCCGTTGGGGTCGAAGCGATCGAGGCCCAGGATGTCGAGCCCGGAAAGCAGGTTGCGCGCGTAGCGGAAATCGCGCGCAACCTCGGCGCCGGTCTCGCGGATCAGCTCGATGGCCTGGTCGAGGTCGCTACCGTACGCCACGCCGATGTTGAACACGGCAAAGGCATAGCCGCGCGACATGTTCTTGATGGCCTTGATCTGGCTGTAGGGCAGGATATGAAGCGCGCCTTTGCCGTCGCGCAGCTTGACGGTGCGGATGGTCATGGCCTCCACCGTGCCGATATGGTCGGGCAGTTCCACCGAATCGCCGATGGCGATCGAGTCCTCCACCACGATGAACAGGCCGGTGATCAGGTCCTGCACCAGGCTTTGCGCGCCAAAGCCGATGGCCAGGCCGACCACGCCGGCGCCGGCGAGCAGCGGCGTCACGTTGACGCCGAGGTTGGCCAGCACCACGATCAGCGTGACGACCAGCAGCGCGACGAACAATGCATTGCGCACCAGCGGCAGGATGGTCCTGGCTCGCAGGCTGGGCTCCTGCCCGCGGCCGTGTGCGGGCGTCAGCGTCTGGGTGATGGCCGTATCGACCAGCAGCCACAGCAGCCACGACAGCAGCACGGTGCTGGTCACGCTGAACACGGCCTCGCCGATGCGCTTGCCGAGCGCGGTGGATTCAATCACCGAGAGCAGCGACACCCCCCAGATCCGTCCGGCCAGCTCGAAGTAGGCGAACCAGATCACCACCCGCACCAGCGCTACCGCGAAGCGCCCGAAGCGCGCCAGGTAGGCCGAGCGCTGGCGGTCGCGAAAGCGCGGCGGGCGGTGCGTGGCCTTGGGCGAGCGGCCGGTGACCAGCGTCAGCAGCAGCGCGGCCACGAACAGCGCTACCGAGGCCACGGTGCGCTGCAGGAAGATGTCCGCGTAGCCGGTGGCCAGCAGCGTGCCTGCCACGGAGGCCACCACCACCGCCAGCACCGGCAGGTGCCAGCTCGCGCCTACCAGGCGCAACAGGTCCATGATCGCGGGATGCTCCTGGCGGAAAGCCAGCGGCCGGTTGCTGATGATCTGGCCGATCTGCCGGCGAAAGCGCAGCGTGAAGGCGCCGATCAGCAGCGCCGCGGCGATGTTGGCCACGGTGGAGATCAGTGCTGACAGGTTGGCGCCGAGCGAGGCGATCACGCGCGCGTCGGTCGTGGCGTCGCCCAGCGCCGCTAGCGCGCCGGTGGCGAACAGCAGCCTGCGGGAGTGCAGCAGCAGGTCGCGCACCGCGTGGGCGCGGTGCGCCGAGGTAAACAGCGCGAAGATGACCTGGCACACCGCGCCCATCACGGCGCCGGCCACCACCGAATAGGCAATCACCATGCCGGCCATGCTGGCGGGCGAGCGTTCGAACACACCGCTCGAGAGCAGCATCGCCAGGGCGAAGGCGACCACCCACGGCGCCACCCTGCGCAGCATGTAAAGCCCGACGTCCATCCAGGACGGCACCGCGGGCAGCTCATGGCGCACCGCTGGCTGCAGGCGCCGGTTGCGCACGCGTCTCACCGCCTCCCGCAGCAGCCATCCAGCGAAGAACCAGGCCGCGAGCACGGTGGAGAACTCCCGTGCCGATTGCCAGGGCGAGCGCGTCCCGTTCAGGGTCAGCGCGGCCAGCCACTCGTCGCCCGCGAAATCGATGCGCCAGCGCCAGTAGTGCCACGGCCCCTTGTCCTTGCCCAGCGACGCATCGAGATGGTCGACCGCCTCGGCCAGCGCCCCGAGCAGGCCGGGTTGTGGCGCCGACGCCGCACTGGCCCCGCCGATGCCCTTGCGCAGCGCTTGCAACTGTTCGACCAGGGCCTTGCGGTCCTTGTCGCTTTGCAGCGTGGTGATGACCTGGTCAAGCGACTGCGCGAGGGGCTCGCTGGCAGCGGGCTGCGAGGCCGGCGCGGACTCGGCCTTGACGATCGCCGCCAGCGAGGCCAGTCCGGCCGGCGCCGCCAGTGCAGGCTGCGTCGCCAGCATGGCCAGCACCAGCCAGATCAGCAGCAGTGCGCCTGGCCGGCATGCGGCCGGTATTGTGAATCGGGACCTGATCACGAGCGTCATCTCATGCGGGTGGGGATAGAGAGTACGGGACAACCCCGGGGGATGCCTGACACTGTAGCGCATTGCGGATACCGCACACGCCGTGGATTCGCGCGGCGCCGCAATCGGCGTTGCCGCTCGCGCAGGGCACCTTGCAGGGCATGTCGCATGGCGCCAGCAGCGGGCGGCGTGCAGCAGGCGTACCATGGCACAAGCCCGTGCTGGCAGGTTGTGGTCAACGGAGTGACGGTGCGGGCCGTTGAGTGAGGTATTGCGTGTCGGTCGGGTTGCGGCTGTATGCAGCCCTGTCGTTTCGTTGTCCCAATGGCATTGTTACCGCAGGAGCCTGTCATGAATGCTATGAAAGCCATGAACGCTGTTACCGCTGTTACCGCTGTTACCGCTTTGTCCGCCTCGCCCGCCTCGTTGGGCCGGCGCATCGGCTTGCCCATGCTGCTGGCCGCAGCCCTCATCATCTCGGTCCCGCACCTGGCGCGCGCTCAAACCACGCCAGCCGCTCCCGCCGCTGCCGCGCCGATGGCCAAGCCTGCCGCGCCTGCGCCGTCCGCCTCCATGCCGATGGCCAAGCCAGCCGCGCCCGCCGCCGCCGCGGCTCCGGGTGGCGGCCCTGGGCAGGTATGGGCCAACAAGTCTTCCAAGGTCTATCACTGCCCTGGCACGAAGTACTACGGCAAGACCAAGAACGGCGCTTATATGAGTGAAGCCGACGCCACCGCGCAAGGTTTCCACGCGGATCACGGCAAGGCATGCAAGTGAGCCGCGGGAAGCGCCGCCGGGAGGGCATGACATGCACCTGATCTGGATCATCCTCATCGGCTTTCTCGCCGGCCTGGTGGCGCGCATGCTCACGCCCGGGCGCGGGCCAAGCGGTTTTTTCCTGACCGCCGGCCTGGGCATCGTCGGCTCGCTCGCAGCGACCTTCCTTGGGCAGGCGCTGGGCTGGTACCGCCCGGGCCAGTCCGCCGGCTTTGTCGGCGCCGTGCTGGGCGCTGTGATCCTGCTGGCGCTGTATCACCTGGCAACGCGGCGCTAGACCGGCCGCGGATTCTTCAAGTGGCCAATGCTGCTGCCCGCGGGCAGCAGCATTCGCGCCGCGCGCAGGCGTGCTCACGCTCTCAGGCGCTTGATGTGCTTCATGTGCTTTCATGCATTCGTCGCTTCGGACGATGCGTTGCGCGCCGTCATCGCTGAATCTCCATACCACGCTGGCAAGCCCGTTTATCCGGCTCGCCGGGCTCAGGCATTCCGCCCAGGCGTAGCGCTGCGCGCCGACGGGGAACGCGGAATGCGGGGAATGGTCCAGCACGGATTCAACACGCATCATCCACACATCAACACACATCAAGACAACGCGGAGACAAGATGGAACTCAATGCATCGGTAACGGCAGTGATCACGGGCGGCGCATCGGGCCTGGGCGAAGCCACCGCGCGGGCGCTGGCGGCGCACGGCGTGCGCGTCGCCCTGTTCGACATGAACGCGGAAAAAGGCGAGGCCGTGGCGCGCGAGCTCGGTGGCGTGTTCTGCCAGGTCAACGTGACGTCGGAAGCCGAGGTTGAAGCCGGCTTCGCCAAGGCACGTGCAGCGCTCGGGCAGGAACGCATCCTGGTGAATTGCGCTGGCACTGGCAACGCCATCAAGACCGCATCGCGCGCCAAGGAAGCGCCGGACCAGATTCGCTTCTTCGCCTCGGACGCGTTCGAGCGCATCATCCAGATCAACCTGATCGGCTCCTTCCGCTGCCTGGCGCGCTCGGCCGCCGGCATGCTCACGCTGGATGCGCGCGACGGCGATCGCGGCGTCATCATCAATACCGCCTCGGTGGCGGCGCAAGACGGGCAGATGGGCCAGGCGGCGTACTCCGCGTCCAAGGCCGGCGTGGTCGGCATGACCCTGCCGATTGCGCGCGACCTGTCTGGCGAAGGCATTCGCGTCAACACCATCATGCCCGGCATCTTCAACACGCCGCTCCTGCAAGGCGCGCAGGAACACGTCAAGGCTGCGCTGGCCGCCTCGGTGCCGTTCCCCAAGCGGCTCGGCGCGCCGGAAGAATTTGCCTCGCTCGCGCTGGAGATGTGCCGCAACAGCTATTTCAATGGCGAAGCGGTGCGGCTCGATGGCGCCATCCGCATGGCCCCGCGCTGATCCGGCAGTTCACAACAATAAAAAAGGACGCGCGCATGCAGCAGGACCGAGAGAAGGAGACGCTGATGGATTTCAGTTACCTGACCACACTGCCGCATGCGCTGCGCCACTTCGCGCAGCGGCGGCCCGACGCGGTGGCCTATGCCTTCGAAGGCAGGCTGACCACGTATCTGGCGCTGGACCGCCAGAGCGATCGTGTCGCCCAGGCGCTGGCGGCAGCAGGGGTCGGGCCCGGCGAGCGCATCGGCTATATCGGCAAGAACTGCGATCACTACTTCGAGCTGCTGCTGGGGGCAGCCAAGATGGGCGCCGTGATGGCGCCCGCGAGCTGGCGCCTGGCGCCGCCGGAGGTGGGCTATATCGTTGGCCACTCCGATGCCGCGCTGCTGTTCGTGGGACCGGAATCGGCAGACCTGGTGCGCAAGCTGCTGCCCACGCTGCCGCTGGTGCGCGAGGTGATCGCCATGGAAGGCGGCCAGCCGGACTGGCCCGCCTACGTGGCCTGGCGCGACGCGCAGGCGCCCACGCCACCGGCGCACCAGCCCGCCGCGCACGACGTGGTGCTGCAGCTTTATACGTCGGGCACCACCGGCCGCCCCAAGGGCGCCATGCTGACCCACCGCAACCTGACCGCCGGCACCGAGGCCAGCGAGCGCGAAGATATCTCGTGGTCGCGCTGGACGGACGATGATGTCTCGCTGGTGGCCATGCCGGTGGCGCACATTGGTGGCTCGGGCTGGGGCTTGCGCAGCTTGCTCGCGGGGGCCAAGGGCGTGGTGGCGCGCGATTTCGATCCCGGCGCGGTGCTGGACTTCTTTGAGCGCGAGCGCGTCAGCAAGCTGTTCCTGGTGCCCGCGGCGATGCAGTTCGTGCTGCGCGATCCGCGCGCACGAAGCATCGATTACTCCCGCCTGAAGACCTTGCTCTACGGCGCGGCGCCGATTCCGGCCGCCTTGCTGCGCGAGGGCATCGAAGTCTTCGGTTGCGGGTTTGCGCAGCAGTACGGCATGACCGAGACCACCGGCACGGTGGTGGCGCTGCCGCCGGAAGATCACACCACCGACGACGTGCCGCGCATGCGGGCCGCCGGCAAGCCGCTGCCCGGCGTGGAAGTGGTGGTGGTGGACTGGGAAGGCCGGCGCCTGCCGCCGGGCGAAGTCGGCGAGCTGATGATCCGCTCGCCGCAGAACATGGCCGGCTACTGGAAGCAGCCCGACGAGACCGCGCGCACCATCGACGCTGACGGCTGGCTGCGTACCGGCGACGCCGGATTTCTCGATGCCGAGGGCTATGTCTACATCCACGACCGGGTCAAGGACATGATCATCAGCGGCGGCGAGAACGTATATCCCGCCGAGGTCGAGAGCGCGATCTATGGCCACCCGCAGGTGGCAGATGTGGCCGTGATCGGTGTGCCCGACGAAAAATGGGGCGAGGCGGTCAAGGCCATCGTCGTGCCCCGTCCCGGGCAGGCGCCGGATCGCGACAGCATTGTGGCGTGGGCGCGCGAGCGGCTGGCCGGCTACAAGATCCCCAAGAGCATCGAGTTTGCCGATGCGCTGCCGCGCAACCCGTCCGGAAAGCTGCTGCGCAGGAAGCTGCGCGAGCCGTATTGGGAGGGGTACAACCGGCGCGTCAACTGAGGCTGGCGCACAGGAACGTAAAACACTCGGTACGCTGCGCTCTCCCATTTCATGGGAGAGCGCAGCGAGTCAGTGATCATCAGGACACATTCTCCCTGAATGTCTCCGCCTGCCCCACGGAACACGTTACGTAACGCGTAACACGCAGCCGGCCCGCCGCTCGCGCATTCGCGCCTGGCAAGGGGCACCGCCAGGCCCCGCCTGCCTGGCACGCCCTCCCGCCAGCCGTTATGGCGCCTGCCTTCCCGGCCGGCGCCACCCCTGCCGCAATCCCCCTCGCATCCGCCGCGCACAACGCCTTGCCGCTGGCACACGGCTTGCGGTATTGCCTGTGACAACGTTGCCGCGAACACCAGCCAAGCCGGATGGGCACGTCGTTGCCAAAGGGGGAGCAGATGGAACCGGAACGCAGCAGCTCGCACGCAGGCACGCCGTCATGAATGCGCTCCTGCTTGAAGACAACCCGCTCTTGCGGCTCGGCCTGCTGCGCATGCTGGGTGGCGTCGAGGGCCTGGGCCACGTGATCTGCGTGGATCCGGCCGATCTCGCCATGCTGCAGGGGCAGATGAACGACATCGGGCTGGTGATCCTCGGCTTGCCGCCAGCGCAGGATCGCGCGCACGCATTGCTGGAGACCGCACGCACCGTGCTATCGGCGCAGTACCTGCTGCTGCTGGTCGATGGCACGCTACCGCCTGTGTTGCCGCCGGACCTGGCATGGGGAATCTGCAGGTGGCTGCCCAAGGCGTCATCGCTGGCGGCGATCGAGGCGGCGATCCGGCTGGTGCTGGCCGATGACGCGCGCTGGCGCCAGCCGGCCCCGCACCCCTCGGCGCCTTTGCAGGCACTGGCGACGCAAGGCGAGCGCATCGACCTGCTGCGCGAGGAGGCGCGCATGTTGAAGCTCACGCCGCGCCAGTACGAGGTGCTGGTCCTGCTGTCGCACGGCTATGCGCTCAAGACCGTGAGCCGCCTGCTCAATATCTCGGTGGCGACCGTGAAGAGCCATGTCGCGCTGCTGTACCAGCGCCTGCAGGTCAGCAACAAGAGCGAAGCCATCCATGCCGCGCGCCAGCGCGGCGCCAGGTTCCAGACGCTCGGCAGTCACGGCAGCAATGATCGTGGCGCGGCCCGCGTCTGGCCCTAACCCCAGTTTCCCGTTCAGGAGAGCACCATGCGCAATCACACCGTCAGGGACGCGGAAATCGCCGCCGCCATCGACGCCACCCTGCTGCGCCGCCGGCAGCAGTTTGACGGCCAGCCAGCCGCATGGCATGTGCTGTGCGAAGCGGCGCACGTCGCCACGCTGGGCGATCCGGCGCGCCGGGCCTTCATCGCGCGCGTGGCGGCCAGCCGTGGCGCCGACATTGCCCTGCGCCTGCTGCTCAAGGCGGAATCGATCCGGGCCACGGTGACCGCGGCGCTGGAAGCCGGCGAAGAGGTCGACGCCGGCCAGCCGGCCGTGCCCTTTGTCGAGTGCGCGGGCTGCGAGGATTGCAGGGATGTCGAAGGGCCGGCAGCCGGCATGGCCGCCTTGCAGGAACGCAGCCCGGCGGGCGGGCTGCTGCACTGACGTGGCTTACAGCCCAAGCACCAGCTTGGCGATGATGTTGCGCTGGATCTCGTTGGAGCCGGCGTAGATCGATGCCTTGCGGTAGTTGAAATAGCGCGGCGCCAGCGGCGCGGCATAGTCGGGGCCCACCTTTGGCCCCGTGGCGCGTCCCTGCAATTCGCCCCAGCCGTCCTGCACGAAGGGCAGCGCGTATGGGCCGGCGGCTTCGACCGCCAGCTCGCTGATGGCCTGGATGGTCTCAGTGCCCACCAGCTTGAGCATGCTGGAGGCGGCGCCGATCGAGGTGCCCGAGCTCACGTTGGAAAACAGCCGCAGCTCGCTCGCCTCCAGCGCGGCCGCGCGCATGTGCAGCTCGGCCAGCTTGCGGCGAAAACCCGGGTCGTCGAGCAAGCGAGCGCCATCTTCGCCGGGCTCTTTCTCCGCGATGCGCGCCACCTTGGCCAGTTGCTGGCGCAACATCGGGCCGTAGCTGCCGCCGCGCTCGAACTCAAGCAGGTACTTGGCGTAGGTCCAGCCCAGGCCCTCCTCGCCGATACGGTTTTCCACCGGCACGCGCACATCTTCAAAGAAGACCTGGTTGACTTCCTGCTGTCCCTCGATCGGGCCATCCAGCGTGGGCAGCGGCGCCACCGTGATGCCGGGCGTGCGCATGTCCACCAGCACGAAGGAGATGCCGTCCTGGCGGCGCGCGTCGCGGCTGGTGCGCACCAGGCAGAACATCCAGTCGGCCCACTGCGCGTGCGTGGTCCAGATCTTGGAGCCGTTGAGGATGTAGTGCTCGCCGCGCGCGTCGTTCCCGCGCTCGGCGCGCATCTGCAGCGAGGCCAGGTCGGAGCCGGAGTTGGGTTCCGAGTAGCCCTGGCACCACCAGATGTCGGAGCGCAGGATGGGCGGCAGGAAGCGCGCCTTTTGCGCCGGAGTGCCGTATTTCATGATCACCGGCGCCACCATCTTCAGGCCCATCGGCGACACCGTCGGGCAGCCGGCGGCAGCCGTCTCTGCCTGGAACAGGTAGCGCTGCGCCGGGGACCAGCCCGGGCCGCCATATTCCTCGGGCCAGTTGGGCGCGGCCCAGCCGCGCTCGAACAGCTTCTTCTGCCAGCGCACCTGGCCTTCCTTGTCGAGGTAGCCATTCTTGGTGCGTGCCATCAGGGCCTTGAGGCCGGGGTCGAAGGCTTCCTTGATCCAGGCACGGACCTCGTCGCGGAACTGCAGCTCTTGCGGGGAGAAATCGAGATTCATCGATGGGCCTCGGGATGTTCGTCAGTGCGGGGCAGGAATGCGCAGGCTCACGCGGCAACCGGGTACAGCAGGTCGGCGTAACGGCGCAGGTGGTGTTCGGCGGAGCCAAACTGCAGGTCGATCGCGGTGACGCGCTTGAAGTAGTGGCCAACCGCCAGCTCCTCCGTTACGCCCATGCCGCCATGGATCTGCACCGCGGCCTGGCCGACGAACCTGCCGGCCTGCCCGGCCTGCGCCTTGGCGGCGCTGGCTGCCAGCGCGCGCTGCGTGGGCTGCGCGCCAGCCTGCATGGCGGCGACTTGCGTCAGCGCCACGGTTTGCTCCAGTTGCACATACATGTCGGCCATGCGGTGCTGCAGCACTTGGAAGGTGGCAATCGGTACGCCAAACTGCTTGCGCTGGCGCGCGTAGTCGACCGTGTCGCCGAGCATGCGGCTCATGGCGCCGCCGGCTTCAGCGCACAGCGCTACCGCAGCCTCGTCGCTCAGGCGCTCGATCAGCGTCAGCGCCTCGCCCTCGGCGCCCAGCAAGCCACCATCCGGCACGAAGACGTTGTCCAGGCGTATGTCGGCGGCCCGGGAGCCATCCACGGTGGGGTATTCCTGCAGCGTCACGCCGGGCGCGTCGCGCGCGATCCAGAACAGGCTGATGCCGTCCCGGTCGCGCCGGCTGCCGCCGGTGCGCGCGCTGACCACCAGGTGCGTGGCCCACGGCGCGGCCACCACCACGGCCTTGTGGCCGTCAAGGCGCCAGCCGCCTTGCGCGCGGGCGGCGCTGGCCTGTACATCGTGCAGGCAGTAGCGGCTGCGCGGCTCGGCGTGCGCCCAGGCCACGGTGGCCTCGCCGCCGATGATGGCAGGCAGCCAGTTGGCGGCCAGCGTCTCGCTGCCATGCAGCAAGGCCCCGCCGCCGAGCACAACGGTAGACAGGTAGGGTTCGACCACCAGGTGGCGGCCGAACTGCTCCATCACGATCGTGTGTTCGACGGCATTGCCGCCGAGCCCGCCAAAGCGTTCCGGGAACGCGGCGCCCAGCAGCCCCAGCTCCTGCGCCAGGGCCTGCCAGCAGGACGCCCGCCAGCCAGCGGGCGAGCGGATTGCCGCCTGGCGGGCTTCGAAGCTGTAGTGGTCGGCCAGGTAGCGCGCGAGCGTGTCGCGCAACATCGATTGTTCTTCGCTGAATTGGAAATCCACGGTGGTTCCTTGGCGCGGTTGCTGGGGCACTTGCCATTATGTGAAGAGGCCGCCGGTTCGCATCGTCGGATGCGACGAATCGCCCCCGCGCGCGGCGCGCGGCACGGGCGGCCACAGCGGCGTTTGCGGCATTGCACCAAGGCGCGTTCGTCGCATCCGACGATGCCCGCCCGGGGTGCCTGTCCCGACAATGTGCCGCACGCAATGCCATCCCTGCCGGTTCCGCGATACCGAAGTTTCCAACGCACCCAGTCACCCAGTTCGGCCACACCCACTTCCAGGAGGGTCAGTCATGCACCCGCATGTTCATGCGCAGCGCACCCCGGACAAGCCGGCCATCATCATGGCCGGCGGCACCGTCGTCACTTACCGCGAGCTCGACGAGCGCTCCAACCAGGCGGCGCGGCTGTTCCGCGACCACGGGCTGCAGCCGGGCGACCGCGTGGCCTTCCTGCTGGAGAACCACCCGCGCCTGTTCGAGCTGTGCTGGGGCGCGCAACGCTCGGGGTTGATCTACGTGTGCATCAGCACGCGCCTGAACGTGGACGACGCCGCGCATATCGTGGCCGACAGCGGCGCCAGGATGCTGGTCACCTCGCATGCGCAGGCTGCCGTGGCGCAGGGCGTGGCGGCCAAGGTGCCAGGCCTGGTCGCGCGCCTGATGATGGATGGCGCGGTGCCGGGCTTTGCCGCCTACGAGACGGCGCTGGCCCGGTACCCCGGGTGGCGCATCGAGGACGAATGCGCGGGCACCGACATGCTGTACTCCTCCGGCACCACCGGCCGCCCCAAGGGTGTCTTCACGCCGCCGGCCAACCAGCAGATCGACGTGCCTGGCACCATGGTGCTGATGTGCCAGTCCCTCTACCAGTTCGGGACGGACACGCGCTACCTCTCGCCGGCTCCCCTCTACCACGCCGCGCCGCTGCGCTACAACATGGCGGTGCAGCAGCTCGGCGGCACCTCGGTGGTGATGGAGCATTTCGACGCGGAAGCATTCCTGCGCCTGCTGGCACTGCACCGCATCACGCATACCCAGGTCGTGCCGACCATGTTCTCGCGCATGCTCAAGCTGCCCGAGGATGTGCGCCTGCGCCACGACGTGTCCTCGCTGCGCTTTGCCGTGCATGCCGCCGCGCCCTGCCCGGTGGCCGTCAAGGAGCAGATGATCGACTGGTGGGGGCCGATCATCTGGGAGTACTACGCCGGCACGGAGGGCAACGGCTCCACCGCCGTGGGTTCGGCCGACTGGCTCACCCATAAAGGCACGGTGGGCCGTGCCTCCATTGGCCAGCTGCGCATCTGCGACGACAGCGGCGCGCTGCTGCCGCCGGGCGAGCCCGGCACCATCTACTTCGCCGAGGGGCGCAGCTTCGTCTACCACAACGATCCCGACAAGACCGCGCAGTCGCGCCACCCGGTGCACGCCGGCTGGACCACGCTGGGCGACGTCGGCTACGTGGACGAGGAGGGCTTTCTCTACCTGACCGACCGCAAGGCCAACATGATCATCTCGGGCGGGGTCAACATCTATCCGCAGGAGGCCGAGAACCTGCTGATGACCCATCCCGAGGTCATGGACGTGGCAGTGATCGGGGTGCCAAACGAGGACTTTGGCGAGGAGGTCAAGGCGGTGGTGCAGCCACTCGACATGGCGCGCGCCAGCCCGGCCCTGGCCGACGAGCTGCTGGCCTTCTGCCGCACCCATCTGTCGGCCATTAAGTGCCCTCGCTCGGTGGACTTTGCCGCCGAGCTGCCGCGCCTGCCCACCGGCAAGCTGCTCAAGCGGCTGCTGCGCGAACGCTACTGGGCGGGGCGGGAGAACAAGCTGGTATAGCTTGCCTGTGTGGCCGGCATGGGGGGCGGCAAGCGGTATTGGGGCTTGCATCGGGGCCGCGTCGCGTGCCGGGCGGGCGTTTACGCCATAATCAGCCGTTCGATCCCTGGCGCATGTGGCGCCAGCAGCCGGCAAGCATAAGCCGGCGCCGATCGCGTGGCATCCACAGCTCGTGGATGCCGCCGCCAACAGGAAGACACGGCGAATGGCAACAATCGAGGAGACCAGCGCGGGCCAACGGGGCGCCGCCCGCGCCGCCACGCTGGTGGCGAAGCTGCGCCCGCCCATGCTGACCCCGTTCCAGGTGGAGCGCCGCGCCATTTGCGACGCGGTGTGCGCTGCCGGCTTCGTCAAGCTGGTGCTGGTGCGCGCGCCGGCCGGGTTCGGCAAGACTACCGCCATGCTGCAATGCCGGGCGCGGCTGGACGCCGAAGGCGTGGCCACCGCCTGGCTCACGCTGGACCGCGCGGACAATGACGCCACGCGTTTTCTCGGCTCGCTCGAAGCCGCCTTCGCGCTGGTGCTGCGCAAGGGCGGCGCGCCGCTCGCCGCGGCCCAGCCTGCGCCGCAGTCGGCAGGCGAGCACGCGCTTGCGCTGATCGACCGCATGGCGGCCCACGACCGCCCCTTCACGCTGTTCCTGGATGACTTCGAGGCCTTGCAGAACCCCGCCGTGGCCGGCCTGGTCTGGCAGGTGGTGGAGCATTTGCCACCCGGCGCCCGCCTGGTGGTGGGCACGCGCTGGGTGCCGGAGTCGGGGCTGGCGCGACTGCGCGCGCGCGGCGAGCTGCTGGAGATCGAGCCGGCCCAGCTGCGCTTCACCGCCGACGAGACCGATTCCTTCCTGCGCCGCGCACGCGGCCTGGCGTTGCAGCCCGCGGCCATCTCCACGCTGCACCGGCGCACCGAGGGTTGGGCGACGGCGTTGTGGCTGGCGTCGGTGGCGCTGGAGCGGCGTGGCCAGCCGGACGCCTTCATCGCCGGCTTTTCCGGCTCGAACGCCGCGATTGCCGACTACCTGGTGGAGGACGTCTACCTGCACCTGCCCGATGCGGTGCGTGCATTCCTGTTGCGCACCTCCATCCTTGACCAGCTCAGCGGGCCGTTGTGCGATGCCGTGAGCGGCACCGCCGACAGCGAGGAGATCCTCGCCTGGCTGGAGCGTGCCAACCTGTTCCTGATGCCGCTGGATGGCGAGCGCCACGGCGGCGCGGAGCCGCCTGCTCAGACCCATCAGCCCAATGTGCGCTGGTACCGCTATCACAGCCTGTTCTCCAGCTTCCTGCGTGCGCAGCTGCAGCAGGCCATGCCGCACGAAGTGCCGGCCTTGCAGATGGCCGCCTCGCGCTGGTACGAGCAGCAGGGCCGGCCGGTGCCGGCCATCGAGCATGCGCTGGCGGCCGGCGCGGTGGACCACGCGCTGCCGCTGCTGGCGGGCAAGGTGGACGAGTTGCTGGCGCAGGGCCGCATGCGCCTGCTGACGCGCTGGCTGGACGCGGTGCCGGCCGACGCACTGGCCGCGTGGCCCAAGCTGCAGATCGCCCATGTGTGGGCGCTGTCGTTTACGCGCGGCCCGGCCGACGCCATTGCGCTGCTGCAGACCATCCCGCTGGCCGGCGCCGAGGGCGACCTGCTGGCGCATGTGCGCGCGCTGCGCCATATGCTGCTGAACATGATGGACCGCTTCGACGAGGCGCGTGCCTGCAGCCGCGACGATCCGCTGCCGCTGCCCATGGGCTATCCGTTCCCGGACTCCATCCTGGCCACCTCGATGGCGCGCATGGCCGCCGTTACCGGCGACTACCGCGAGGCGCGGCGCCTGCTGGGCGTGGCCCGGCAGGTCGTGCGCGGCTCCGACAGCAACTTCAACAAGATCTTCTCGGAATCGGTGGAGGGGCTGATCGACCTGCGCCAGGGCCGCCTGCAGCAGGCGCTGGCGCGGTTTCGCATTGCCGCCAGCACGATGCTGCCGAACCGCTACGGCCCTACCAACGGCAACGCCATGGCCGGCATCCTGCTGGCCGATGCGCTCTACGAGATCAACGAGCGCGAGCGCGCGGAGCGCCTGCTCACCGTGTACGTGCCGCTTGCGCGCGACCTCGGCCTGCCCGACCAGATCATCACCGGCCATACCGTACTGGCCCGCATTGCCTACGACCGCGGCGACGTGGACGGCGCGCACGAATGGCTGGCCGCCCTCGAGCACCTTGGCCATCATCGCGGCCTGCCACGGCTGGTGCTGGGCGCCATGCTCGAGCGTGCCCGCCTGGCGCTGCTGCAAGGCAATCAGCATGCCGCCGAGCAAGCGCTGCAGCACGCAGCCGACCCGGCGCTGTGGCGCGCGCGTCCCGGCCTGAGCGCGGTCAGCTCGTTCGCCAACGACCTGGAAGACGTGGTCATGGGGCGCCTGCGGCTGGCGCTGTTTACCGAGCCCTGCGTGCGCACGCGCGAGGCCATCGAGACGGAACTCGCCGCCACCGAGCGCGCGCAGCTGATGCGCAGGGCGCTCAAGCTGCGCATCCTGCTGGCGCTGGCTTGCCAGCGCAGCGGCGACGCGCCCCAGGCGTTGCAGGCGATGGGCGAAGCGCTGCGCTTCGGCGCGGCGGAAGGCTTCATCCGCATCTTCGCCGACGAGAGCACTGACGTGCGCCGGCTGGTGGCCGAGGCCTGCGTGCGCCAGGGCAGCGCGCTGCCCGCAGGGTATGTGGAGCGCCTGCTGCAAGCCTGCGGCGGCGCGCCGGAGCCAGTGGACCCGGCCGCGATGCAGGCGCGCCATGGGCTGCTGGAACCGCTCACGCCCAAGGAGCAGAAGGTGCTGCAACTGCTGGCCGAGGGCTTCTCCAATGTGGCGATGGCGGATCGGCTCTTTGTCTCGGAGACCACCGTGCGCACCCACCTGCGCAATATCAGCGCCAAGCTGCGGGCCAGCAATCGCACGCAGGCGGTTGCCATCGCGCGGCAACTGGGATTGCTGTAGCGGCCCTCAGGCGCATTCATTTCAAGGTGACGAAGATTCGGGGTTCCGCTTCGCACTGTGTGCCCAGAAAGCGCGCGGACTTCGCGCAGGCAGCGGCGCTCGGTGGCGCTGCTGCGCGCCTGCCTGTGGCGTGGTGGCGTGGTGGGGCGCCGGGATCGTTCATCGGGGCTCCGGGTCCAGATTGAGGCAATGGCTATTCGTCATCGTCACCGCCGAGATCCAGCAGCGCGGCAGGTATGCCGGTGCGGGCTCCCCAGCCATAGATGCCCAGCGCGATGAGCGCCACCAGGCCTGTGTCCCACGGATGGCTGATCGCGCCGATGCCGCCAAAAGTGCCAAGGTATGACGCCACGATGATCAGCAGGTAGAAGGCGATCAGCCACAGCGACGACTTCACCTGTTGCGCCAGGCTCAGGCGATGGGTGGGTACCGCGCGCCTGCATAGCAGGTAGACCACGAACATGGCGATCTGCAGTCCCAGCAGCCAGGACACCGTGCCCCAGCCGGACCAGTACACGATCAGCGCGGCGATGATGAACGAGAGCGGGCCGAGCACGGCTAGCCACCTGACCCGGAACGGCCGGTGCAGGCTGGGTGCGTTGCGGCGCAATGCGGCTACCGTGACGGGCGCGACCGCATAGCTCAGCACCAGTGCGGCCGACACCACGTTGATCATGGCCTCCCACGAGGGAAAGGGCAGGGTCCAGAACACCGACAGCGCGAAGGTCAGCCACAAGGCCGGCCGCGGAATCCCCGAGGCCGCATCGATTCGGGAGAACGACTTGAAGAAGGTGCCGCCGCGCGCCCAGCCATAGACCACGCGGGGCGTGGCGTTCTGCCGGTACCGCTGGGCGAGATCACCGCGTCGGAGACCACCAGGAACGCCAGCCAGCCCACGCCGAGCGCCAGCGCGATATCGCGGTAAGGCAGCGCGAACGCCTGGCCGACGCCGCGCCAGCCATCCGACAGCGTCTCGGTCGGCACGCCGCCGAGAAAGGCGATCTGCAGCAGCACGTAGATCAGGGTGGACAGCAAGACCGACAGGATCAGCGCGATGGGAATGGTGCGCTGTGGCGAGCGGACTTCGCTGGCCACCGAGATGATCGGCGTCAGCCCGAGGTACGCAAAGATGATGCCCCCGGCGGAGACCGCGGCCTGGATGCCGGACAGCCCGAACGGTGCGAAGCCATGCACCTGCAGGTTGGCGGGCTTGAAATGCGTGAACAGCACCACGATGACCAGCAGTGGCACCACGAACTTGAATACGCTGACGATGTTGTTGGCGCGCGCGAAGGTCTTGACGCTGTAGTAGTTGAGCACGAAGAACAGGCACAGCATCGCGAACTGCAGCGCCCAGCCGGGCAGGGTCGGATTGCTCGATCCCGGCTGGCTCAGGAAGGGGAACCAGGCCGCCGCATACTGGCGTGCGGCCACGACTTCGATGGCGATCAGGCTGGAGAAGGCGATCAGCGTGATCAGGCCCATCAGGTAGCCCATCAGCTCGCCATGGGAAAAGACCGGGTAGCGGATGATGCCGCCCGCGCGCGGCAGTGCCGCGCCCAGCTCGCAGTAGACGATGCCGAGCAGCAGCACGGCAAATCCGCCCAGCAGCCAGGAGATGATGCCGGCGGGTCCGGCGATGGCGGACACGTGGCTGGCGGCGAATAGCCATCCGGATCCGAAGATCGCGCCCAGGCCGATAAAGGTGAGATCGGTCAGCGAGAGCTGCCGCTTGAACTTGCCTTGCACTGGAGACATGGGGACTCCTTGGTCATCGGGGGATGGTCGTCCGGACGATGTGCCCGCCCGTGCGCGATGGCGAGCGGGTGGATGGCGGCCGCGCGGGCCGGCGGCGCGGTCTCAGGCCCGCAGGCCGACGTCCGGCAGCGCCGGGCGTGTGGCCATGGCCTGCGCGACCACCGTCATCACCTGTGCCAGTGCTTCGCCCTGCAGCGGCATGCGCGGCGGCCGCGTGACCGCGCTCCCACGCCCGGTGAGTTCCTCGCACAGCTTGATGCACTGGACCAGGTCCGGGCGCGCGTCCAGGTGCAGCAGCGGCATGAACCAGCGGTATAGCGCCAGCGCTTCGTCGAAGCGCCGTTGGCGGGCCAGGCGGAACAGCGTCTCGCCTTCCTTCGGGAAGGCGTTGGACATGCCCGAGATCCAGCCATCGGCCCCCACGGCAATGCTCTCCAGCACCACGTCGTCCAGCCCGGCGAACAGCACGAAGCGGTCGCCCACGGCGTTGCGCAGGTCGATGAAGCGGCGCGTATCGCCGGAGGAGTCCTTGAAGCAGACGATGTTCTCGCAATCGGCGAGCGAGACCAGGATGTCCGGCGTGATGTCGCTGCGGTAGACCGGCGGGTTGTTGTAGAGCATGACCGGCAGGTCCGTGGCGGTGGCGATGTCGCGGAAGTGCGCGGCGGCTTCGTGCGGCTTGGCGGAGTAGACCAGCGCCGGCATCACCATCACGCCGTCGACGCCGGCGCGCGCCGCTTCGGTCACCATGTCCCGGGCGAAGGCGGTGGTGAATTCGGCAATGCCCGCGATGACCGGGACGCGGCCCCTGGCGGCGTCTTTCGCCGCTTCGATGACGGCAAGTTTTTCCCTGGCGGACATCGATGTGTTCTCGCCCACCGTGCCGCACACCACCAGGCCGCAGACCCCGTCGGCGACCAGGTTGCACATCACCTTGTGGGTGGCTTCGATATCCAGCGAGTAATCGGCCTTGAATTGCGTGCTGACGGCGGGGAACACACCGCTCCAATGGATGGCGTTGCGGCTCATATCGTCTCCTTTCGTGTACGTGGGGCGTGCCGGCATGGCATCACCTGGCCACCAGCCTTCAGGTTCGCAGTTGCGCGCCGTCGGGGCTTGAGACTTTCCGTAAAGAAGGTGGACGAAATCGGCACAATGCGAGCCTCGCTCCAGGCGCGGCCGCGCGAGTGGGTTCGACGCGCGCGGCCTTTTTGCGTGATTGCGTGATTGCGCCTCAATCGT
Source organism: Cupriavidus sp. MPR-AND1C (assembly GCF_058809705.1). Taxonomy (NCBI): domain Bacteria; kingdom Pseudomonadati; phylum Pseudomonadota; class Betaproteobacteria; order Burkholderiales; family Burkholderiaceae; genus Cupriavidus; species Cupriavidus sp. MPR-AND1C. The sequence goes on from NZ_JBXASU010000006.1 coordinate 167,028, forward strand.
GCGCGCCTGGCCTGCCGGCTGGCGGCCTGAATTGCCGCGGCGTCAGCCCGGTCAGGGCCTTGAACTGCCGGCTGAAGGCGCTGTGATCGGTATAGCCGCACTCGAGCGCGATGTCGGTGATCGGCATATCGGTGGACAGTAGTTCGGACGCGCGCTCCAGCCTCGCCTTGTGGATCATCTGGCGCGGCGTCAGGTGGAAGATGCGCTTGCAGTAGCGCTCGAGCTGCGCCGCCGACAGGCCGGCCAGCCCCGTCAGTTCGGATAGCAGGATGGGGCGCATGTAGTGCTCGCGGATATAGGTGTCCACCGCCGCCAGCCGCTGGTAGGCCGGATGCGTATCCCTGGCGAAGCGCAGGTCGTGGGAGATGCCGGCCATGCCGATGATGGCGCCGCCGCGATCCAGCAAGGGGCGCTTGCAGGTCATGCACCAGCCTGCGTCGCGCGCGGGATAGAGATGCAACTCGAGCTGCTGCGCAATGGCGCAGCCGGTATCCAGGACGCGCCGGTCTTGCTCCGTGTAGCGCTGGCCGAGATGAGCGGGAAAGACCTCGGCCGACGTCTTGCCAAGCAGGGGCTCGATGCGCTTGAAGCCGCAGCGGGCGGCCAGCGTGAGGTTGGCGACCAGATAGCGCGCCTGGCGGTCCTTGATGAAGAACACCACGTTGGGAATGGCGTTCAGCAACGGCGTGATCAGCGATATGGCATCGAGCAGGGTAGCCATGTCGCGCGGGCGCTGCTTCGCTATGCCCGCGCAGATGCCGGCGAGGTGCGTGATGTTGTCGGCTTCGTCCTGGCTTGCCGTTGCTGGCGAGGGCTGCCGGGGCAGGAAGGCGGGGGCGCAGAGGGAGAGGGAGAGCGATGTCGGCATACTGTCTCCTGAGGACTTTTTAGTTCGTCGGATTTCCGGGTGCGTCGATTCACGGATTGACCGTTGGTCTTCTCCCCTCTCCCACTTGTGGGAGAGGGAGTAACGGCCGTCGTCATTTCAAGCGGCGTTGGCGCAGCCTGTCAGCTTCGCCCGTTCTCGTCCAGCATCAAGGTGCCGATCCGGGCGGGAGACAGCGGCGGGCGCGGTGTGGACTGCGCCCAGCCGAACAGGAGCCGCCCGGCCGTGACGCAGACACGTCCCTGGCAGGCACCCATGCCGCAGCGGCTCTGCATCCTGGCCTGCCAGGCATCCGGATGCGCACGGATGGCCGATAGCGGCACGTCCTCGCAGCGGCACAGCGGCGTGTCGGCGCGGGCCAGCGTCCCAAGCACAGGGTCGAGCGCGAAAGCGGTCCGCACGCGTTGCGCGAACGCGTGCCAGCGCGCGCGCTTCGCCGTCAGCGCGCTGGCCCGCTCGTCGGCGCCCGCGGCCGCGTAGCCGGCGATCCTGCCTTCGATCAGGGCCAGCTCGCTGCCGCCGATACCCGTGCATTCGCCCGCCGCATAGACGTGAGGCAGGCCGGTGCGCTGGAGCGCATCGACGGCAATCGCATCCGATACGGCGTCGAGCGCGCAGCCCAGCAGCACGGCCAGCCCGGTATTCGGCACCAGCCCGAAGCCGCACGCCAGCCGGTCGCAGGCAAGCGCCACGGTACGCCCGCCCTGGCGGATGCGCACTGCTTGCAGGCGCTCCTCACCCAGTGCCTCCAGCACATGGGAGCTCGCCCGATAGTGGCCATCGAGCAGCGCCACCGCCTGTGCCGCCTTGGACGGCCAGCGCCACAGCGCGCCGGCAAAACGCGTCAGGCGTGACAGCGGCGCCTGTTCGGCAATGCGTGCAACGTGCGCGCCGTGCCGGCGTGCCGTGGCGGCCGCCGCCAGCAGCAGCGGCCCGCTGCCGGCTATGACGATGCGCTCGCCCCTGACCGGCGTGCCCGCCTTGACCAGAGCCTGTAACCCGCCCGCCCCGGTCACGCCGGGCAGGGTCCAGCCGGGAAAAGGCAGCAGCAGTTCGCGCGCACCGGTGCACAGGATCAGGTTGCGGAATTGCAGGTGCATGGCGCTCTCGTCGTTCTCGACCAGCAGCGTGCGGGACGCTGGCGCCGCGATGACGCGCGTCGAGGCGAACAGCGCGATGCGGTCTTGCGCGGCGATGGCGTGGCGCAGGCTGCGCGCCTGCCATGGCAGCCGCCCGCCCGGCCCGTCGCGCCAGATCTGCCCGCCGGGCGCCGGGTTGTCATCGATCAGTGCGACGCTGCAGCCGCTCGCGGCCGCCGCGCGCGCCGCCGCCATGCCCGCGGGCCCGGCGCCGACGATCAGCACGTCGTAGCGGCGCTGGCAAGAGGCCGGTGCCTGGCCGATGCCGGATTGCTGCGGGCTCATGGCGTGCGCTCCAGCACCATGCCCTCCCGGCACGTGATCTGGCACGCCAGCCGGCGCCGGGCGTCGATGGTCATGCGGCATTCCTGGCAAATGCCCATGCCGCAAAACGGCGCGCGCGGCCCGCCGCCGCAGGCGCGGCGGGTGAATGGCCGGTCGCTATAGGCCACGGCCGCCGCCACGGAGATACCCGCCGGCACCCGCAGCGCACTGCCATCCAGGAGGACGTTCACAGTCGGGTTACCGGCTCGGTTGCGTTTCATGCTTGTTCTCCCTGCCGGGGCCAGGAGCGGTCTGCGTGGCTGCGGCGAAGCGGCTGAAGGAAAAAGGCGCCGGATCGACCGGGGCCCGGTGGCCCAGCAGCAGCGCCGCCAGCAGGCGCGCGCTGGCGGGCGCGGTGGTCACGCCCAGGCCCTCGTGGCCCACCGCCAGCCACAGGCCCGGCTGTCCGGGGTGGGCGCCGACGATGGGCAGCCCGTCGGGCGTGGCGGCGCGAAAGCCGGTCCAGCAGCGGATCGCGTTCATGTCGGCGAGGGCGGGCAGGTAGGCGGTGGCGCGCCGGAGCATGCGGGCCATCACCTGGGTGTCCACCGCGGCATCGAGGCTGTCAAACTGGCGCGACGAGCCGATCAGCAACTGGCCCGTTGGGCGCGGTTGCACATTGAAGGCGACCGAGATCCCGTCGCTGTGGTGCGCGCTCGCGGCATAGCCGAGTTCGACCAGCTGATGGTTCACGCAGGCCGGGTAGCGGTCGGTAATGACGAGATGCCCCTTCCTGGCGCGGATCGGCAGCGCTGGCAGCAGTTGCGTGGCCTGGATGCCGTTGGCGACGACGACCGCGGCGGCGGTGAGCCGCCTGCCGTCTTCCAGGGTGACATGGTTTGCCTCCACCGCGCTCACCGTGGCGTGCAGGAGGCTTATCCGCGACGCCCTCTGCGCGAGCAGCCATGATGCCACGGCCGGGGCGTAGACGATGGCGTCACCCGCGACCTTGAGCGCTCCCGCCAGGCCCGGCCGCAGCATGGGCTCGTGGCGCGCCAGTTCGCCGCCATCCAGCATGGCGCACGGGATGCCCTGCGCCCGCAGCGCGTCCTGGCGCTGGCGGGCCAGCGCCATTTCCGCGGCATCGCCGGCCACCCACAGCGTGCCGCACTGGCGATAGGCGCAGCCAGGCGGCATGTCGCGGGCGAGCTCCCGCCAGAGCCTGAGCGAGCAGGCGCACAGGTCGCGTTCTGGCGCGGTGTCGTCCATCATCACCAGATGGCCCATGCCGGCATGGGTGGCGCCGCCGGCGCGGCTGTCCAGCACGCAGACATCCAGCCCGTGCCCGGCCAGTTCGAAGGCGCAGGCCGCGCCGACGATCCCGGCGCCGATGACGATGACATCGCCGCAAGCCTGCGCGGGCCTCATGTGCCGATACCCCGGGCGCCGATACCCCAGGCGCCGATGCCCCAGGCGAAGGGATCGTCGTGCGCGATCAGCAGCGTGGCCTCGGCATACACATGGGCGTGGCCATGCACGGTCGGGATGATGTGGCCCGGTTCATTGGCGGGTGCATAGTGCGCCACGAAGCGGCTGCCGGTCACGCTGGCCTGGCGCCAGGGTGTGCCGGGCGCGAGCTTGCCGTCCGCGGCCAGGCAGGCGAGCTTGGCGCTGGTGCCGGTGCCACAGGGAGAGCGGTCGTAGGCCTTGCCCGGGCACAGCACGAAGTTGCGGCTGTCGGCGTCATCGGCGCCGTCGGGCGTGCAGAACAGTTCGATATGGTCGACCGGCGCGCCGTGCGGCGCCGCGATGCCCGCCCGTTCGAGTGCCTGCCGCACGGCCCACGCGAACGCGGTCAGTGCATCGAGGTTGTCGCGCTCGATGCGCTGGCCATGGGATTCGGTCAGGAAGAACCAGTTGCCGCCCCAGGCGATGTCGCCGGTGACGGGGCCGTGGCCCGGCACGTCGACGGCTACCGCATGCCGGTAGCGCCAGGCGGGCACATTGCGCACGCCGACCGAACCGTCTTCATGCAACGTGGCCTCCACCGTGCCCACCGGCGTATCGATCCGGTGCCGCCCCGGCGCGATGCGCCCGAGATGTGCCAGCGAGGCCACCAGCCCGATGGTGCCGTGGCCGCACATGCCCAGGTAGCCGCTGTTGTTGAAGAAGATCACGCCCGCGCAGGCATCGGCGGAAACCGGCGGGCACAGCAGCGCGCCTACCATCACGTCGCTGCCGCGCGGCTCCAGCACGGTGGCGGCGCGCCAACGGTCGTGCTCGCGCGTGAGCCGGTCCAGCCGCGCGGCCATGCTGGCGCGGCCGAGATCGGGGAAGCCGTCGATGACCAGCCGGGTGGGTTCGCCGCCGGTGTGGGAGTCGATCACCCTGATCCGGCGGGGAGCGGGCGGTGAAGACGCCGTGGGGCGTGCAGGGGAAGGCAGGGCGTGCGCAGGCATGGCGGGAATGCCCAGGGGGCCAGGAGTGGATGACCCCTACAGCGTGGCATGACCGCTCCCTGCCGGCTTGTCGCCTTTCCCCAGCGGCGACGACGAAATCGGCATAGTGGCAAGCCGCTGCCCACCGCTGCCCACCGCTTGCCGCAGGGGCCTCAGATGCCGATGAACTCCGTGAACTCTCCCAGCGGTGCGCGCGTGGCGCGCAACTGGTTGACCGCCGCCGCCGGATCCTCGTAGCCGATCGCCATGCCGGTAAACAGCATGCGTTCGGCGGGCAGGCAGAGAAAGCCCGCAATGGTTTCCGGATACATCGCCCAGCATTCTTGCGCGCAGCTGTCCAGTCCATGCTCGCGCAGCAGCAGCATCACCGTTTGCAGGTACATGCCCAGGTCCGACCATTGCGGCGGGCCCATGCGGCGGTCCACCGTGCAGAACAACGCCAGCGGCGCGCCGAAGAACGTGAAGTTATTGGCAAACTGGGCAAGGCGCGCCGGCTTGTTCTCGCGCGGGATGCCCAGGCAGCGATAGAGGTCCTCGCCTACCTGGAAGCGCCGTTCGCGATAAGGCGAGACCAGCTCGCGCGGGTAGACGTCGTACTCGGTCCCTTCGCCGCGGGGCGCGCCGGCGACGCGTTCGCGCATGGTGGCCTTGAGCCGCGCCAGCGGCTCGCCGCCCACCACGTGCAGGTGCCACGGCTGCAGGTTGCCGCCCGATGGCGCGCGCGCGGCCTGCTCCAGCACGTCGCGGATGATCTCCGGCGGCACCGGCGTGGGAAGAAAGCCGCGCACCGATTTGCGGCTCTGGACTGCCATGCTGACTTTCACGCAGTTCTCCTTGGGGATCAGATAAAGGGCGGCTCGTTGCCCCAGTCGAAGAAGTCCGGCATGTCCTGCGACACGCGCTCGGGGAAGCTGGCCGGGCGCTTTTCCAGGAAGGCGCTGACGCCCTCCTTGACGTCGGCCGACTGGCCGCGCGACTGGATCGCGCGGCTGTCCAGGCGGTGCGCCTCCATCGGGTGGCTGGCCCCGGCCATGCGCCAGATCAGCTGGCGCGAGATGGCGACGGATACCGGCGCGGCATTGTCGGCGATCTCACGGGCCAGCGCCTGCGCGGCCGGCAACAGGTCCTCGGGCGCGTGCAGCGAGCGCACCAGCCCGCGCTCCAGCGCCTCCTGCGCCGAGAACACGCGGCCGGTGTAGCACCATTCCAGCGCGGTGGAAATGCCCACCACGCGCGACAGGAACCACGACGATGCCGCCTCGGGCGTGATGCCGCGGCGCGCGAACACGAAGCCGAACTTGGCATCGGTCGAGGCCAGGCGGATGTCCATCGGCAACTGCATGGTCACGCCGATGCCCACCGCCGGCCCGTTGACCGCCGCGATGACCGGCTTGAGGCTGCGGAAGATGCGCAGCGCCACGCGTCCGCCGCCATCGCGGTGGGCGGCTTCCTGGCTGGCGCCGTAGCGCTTCTCGTAATCGAAGGTGGAGCCGCCGGAGGACAGGTCGGCGCCGGCGCAGAAGGCGCGCCCGGAGCCGGTGACGATCACCGCGCGGACGTCGTCGTCGGCGTCGGTGGCGTCAAAGGCGTCGATGAGGTCCTGCATCATGCGCGGGGTGAAGGCGTTGAGCTTTTCCGGGCGGTGCAGGGTGATGGTGGCGACGCCCTTGTCGACGGCGTATTGCAGGGTCTCGAAGCTGGGGGGGACGGCTGGGTTCGGGGTGCTCATGGCTGGCCTTGGCTCTCTCGAAATGGGTGTGGGTAAGGTAGTGCAGAATCGGGCGCCTGCAATCGTCGAATCCGACGAGGTAGGGACGGCAGCGCCGCCGTAGACTGGCGCCAGGACGCCTGGCGGCCTGAGCCAGGCAGAAGACCGAGCATGGAACACAAAGACCAGAAGCCAGAAGGAACATCATGAAGACGCGCATCACCGAATTGCTGGGCACCCGCTACCCTATCATCCAGGGCGGCATGCAGTGGGTTGGCTACGCCGAGATGGCCGCCGCGGTCTCCAACGCCGGCGGGCTTGGCGTGCTCACCGCGCTGACCCAGCCCACCCCGGAAGCGCTGGCCGCGGAGATCCGGCGCACCCGCGAGCTGACCGACCAGCCCTTTGGCGTCAACCTGACGCTGCTACCCTCCATCAACCCGCCGCCGTACGCCCGCTACCTCGATGTGATCATCGAAAGCGGCATCAAGGTGCTGGAGACGGCGGGCAACAATCCCAAGGAGCATATCGCGCGCGCCAAGGCGGCCGGCATCAAGGTGATCCACAAGTGCGTGGCGATCCGCCATGCGATGTCGGCCGAGCGCCTGGGCGTGGACGCGGTGTCCATCGACGGTTTCGAGTGCGCGGGCCACCCGGGCGAGGACGACGTCCCGGGCATGGTGCTGATCCCGCTGGCCGCGCGCCGGCTGGGCATTCCGGTGATTGCCTCGGGTGGCATTGCCGACGGGCGCGGCATGGCGGCGGCACTGGTGCTGGGCGCGGAGGGCATCAACATGGGCACGCGCTTTTGCGCCACGCGCGAGGCGCCGATCCACCACAACGTCAAGCAGGCCCTGGTGGACGCCAGCGAGCGCGACACCAACCTGATCTTCCGCACGCTGCACAATACCGCGCGCGTGCTCAAGAACGCCATCTCCGATGAGGTCGTCACCATCGAGCGCCAGCCGGGCGGCGCCCAGTTCGAGGACGTCAAGCACCTGGTGGCGGGCGTACGCGGCAAGGCCGCGCTCGCCGCCGGCGAGACCGACGGCGGAATCATCAGCGCCGGCCAGTGCGTGGGCCTGATCGACGACATCCCGACCTGCGCCGAGCTGATCGAGCGCATGGTGGCCGAATGCCGCGAGCAGCTCGGGGTGGCCTCGCGCTACTTCGCGGCATAAGGCGGCGCAGCCATGGCCCAAGCCAGTCAACTTTCCGATGCCGGCCCGGGCGTGGGGCAATCCGATGTGGCCGAGGCGCCGCCGCCGGGCTTTGTCGCATTGCGCGGCGCCAAGGGCTTCCTCGAGAACTTCGGACAGATCTACGTGGACCGGGCGCGGCGCGTAGTGGCCATCCGCATCGGGCCGCATCACCTCAACCCGCTTGGCATACCGCACGGCGGCATGCTGGCCACGCTGGCCGACACCGCCATTGGCATGATGATGGCGCTGGAGACTGAGCGCAAGCAGCCGGCGGTGACGGTCAACCTCAGCATGGACTACTTCGATGCCGCGCGGGTGGGCGACTGGGTGGAGGCGCACGTCGAGTTCGACAAGCTGGGCTCCCGGCTGCGCTTCGGCGGTTGCCGCCTGATGGCCGGGGAGCGTTGCCTGCTGCGCGCCACCGCCATCTTCTCGGTGCTCACGCCGCGCGCGTGATGCGCCGCCGCCGCTTGGCGCGTCGGCTGCGCCGCGCAATCGTCGCTTCCGACGACGCCGGGCGCCCCGCTGCTGCGCCAGAATCCGCAACAGGATAACGAGGCTTGGCCGTGCCCTTCCCGGGACACGGCCATTACGGGCGGGTTCGCCCCGGAACGACAAGAGGAGACGACATGGCAGAGGCATACATCGTAGCGGCCGCGCGCACCGCGGGCGGGCGCAAGGGCGGCAAGCTGGCAGGCTGGCATCCGGCGGATCTCGCCGCGCAGGTGCTGAATGCGCTGGTTGCGCGCAGCGGCGCCGATCCGGCACTGATCGACGACGTGATCATGGGCTGCGTCGGCCAGGCCGGCGAGCAGGCCGGCAACGTGGCGCGCAACGCCGTGCTGGCCTCGAAGCTGCCGCAAAGCGTGCCCGGCACCTCGGTCGACCGCCAGTGCGGCTCGTCGCAACAAGCCCTGCACTTCGCCGCGCAGGCGGTGATGTCCGGCACCATGGACATCGTGATCGCCGCCGGCGTGGAAAGCATGACCCGCGTGCCGATGGGCTTGCCCTCCACGCTGCCCTTCAAGAACGGCTTCGGCAGCTCGATGAGTCCGGCCATGCAGGAACGCTATCCCGGTGTGAAGTTCAGCCAGTTCACCGGCGCCGAGATGATGTCACGCAAGTACGGCCTCACGCGGGACGACCTGGACCGCTACGCGCTGGAAAGCCACCGCCGCGCCATCGCCGCCACGCAGGCCGGCCGCTTCAAGGACGAGATCGTGCCCGTGGCCGTGCGCGCCGCGGACGGCAGCGCCAACGGCGAGCTGCATACGGTGGACGAAGGCATCCGCTTTGAAGCCAGCCTGGAATCCATCTCCAGCGTCAAGCTGATCGAGGAAGGCGGCACCGTCACCGCCGCCAGCGCCAGCCAGATCTGCGACGGCGCGGCGGGGCTGATGGTGGTCAACGAAGCCGGCCTGAAGAAGCTGGGCGTCAAGCCGCTGGCACGCATTCACCATATGTCGGTGCTGGGCCATGATCCGGTGATCATGCTGGAAGCGCCGTTGCCGGCCACGCTGCGGGCGCTGGACAAGGCCGGCATGAAGATCGGCGATATCGACCTGTTCGAGATCAATGAAGCGTTTGCGCCGGTGCCGCTGGCCTGGTTGCAGACCACGGGCGCCGATCCGGCGCGCATGAATGTGAATGGCGGGGCGATTGCGCTGGGGCATCCGCTTGGTGGATCGGGGGCTAAGCTGATGACCACGCTGGTGCATGCGCTGCATGCGCAGGGGAAGCGGTATGGGTTGCAGACGATGTGCGAGGGTGGGGGGATGGCGAATGTGACTATTGTCGAGCGGCTGTAGGGTTGTAGGGCTGTGGTTCCTGGGGGGGCTTCGCTGCTTTTCGCGGTCCCCCCAGCAGCAACAACAGGCCTGTCCCCCCCGGGACCTCAAGCAAACGTAATGGCATCCCGCCGGTCAAGCCGATCCAGATGCGGCAGACTATTAAAACTGAGCAATCGCTGCATCCCGCGCCCGGAAATAATCTCGCAAAACGCCGTATTCCGAAACTGCAGATTCAACTCGATCGCAGTCTGCGCCGGCGCACCCAGCAAATCCGCGGTAGCCCGTCCGATCGCCCCGCCGGAACTGACAACCAACACCGCGTCCTCCCGCGAAGCCCCTTGCGTGGCATGCAGCAAGCTATCGCGGATCCGCCCGCCAAACTCCGCCCATGATTCCGGCATGCCCACCAGTTGATCCAGCGTCCAGGCCTGATACGCCGCGCGGAATGTGCGCCAGTAGTCGTTGTAGTCAGCGTTCTGGTGCGCGCGATGATCCGCCCCGCCGGTATGGCTGCGGTACAGCGCTTCGCCATCGTATTCGTTGAGGCCGAGGTGGGTTTCGATGTTCGTCTGGACCGGCACATCGCCGGCCCCCATGCCGGCCAGGATCTCCAGGGCGGTGTCCTGCTGGCGCACCAGCGAACCAGCAACCACCCGCTTGAACGCGACGCCGCGCTCGCGGAAGTACTCGCCCAGCCAGCGGGCCTGTTGCCGGCCGGTGTCGGAGAGGCAGTCGTAGTTGGCGGCGCCGAACGAGGCTTGACCGTGCCGTACCAGGAAGAGCGTTGCCATGCGTGATGTCGGCGCCGGTGGGCACCCGGGAAGCGGTAAAACGGGAATCGGCACGCGAACGCGGGAGCGCCGCGCGGGGTGCAGCCATTGTATGAGTGCCGGCCGCGGCGGCCAAGCTAAGCCGCGCCGGATTCATAGCGGTCATTGCCGCGCTGCATTATCCCGCTGCACAGCGGCAGGGTCAGTCCAAGCCATAGTCCAGCCTTAGTCCAGCCTTAGTCCAGCGTCACCCCGGTGTCCGCGGTCAGCTTGAGCACGCCCGGCAGGTAGGCCTTGTAGGCAGCCACTGCGTCGGCCGGCAGGTTGCCGATCGGCTCCGCGCCCATGTCCTCGATGCGCTGGCTGATCTGCGGCGTCTTCACCAGGGCGCTCACCTCGCGGCCCAGGCGCTCGACGATGTCGCCGGGCGTGCGTGCCGGGACCAGCAGCGTGATGGGGCCGGTCAGCTTGTACGGCTCGTCGGGATAGCCGGCTTCGGCAAAGGTTGGCACGTCGGGCAAGGCCTTGGCGCGCCGGGTGCCGGTGACGGCCAGCGCTCGCAGCTTGCCGCTGGCGAAGTGCTGCTTGAGCGAGGTCACCGAGCCAACTGTCATGTTGACCTGGCCGGCGAGCAGGTCGCTCACCATCGGGCCTTCGCCGCGATACGGCACGTGCAGGATATCGACGCCGTAGGTTTTGTCGAGGTAGGCCTGGATGGTGTGCGGCTGCGTGCCCGGGCCCCAGGAACCCATGCGCAGCTTGCCGGGTTCCTTCCTGGCATAAGCGATCAGTTCCGCCACGGTCTTCACCGGCAGCGTGCCGTTGACGGCCAGCACAGTGCGCGCCATGGCGATGTCGGACACCTGGCGCAGGTCGGTGCGCGGATCGTAGGGCAGCTTCTTGTAGAGGGCGAGATTGGCGGTGATGGGACCGGGGATGGTCAGCAGCAGCGTGTAGCCATCGGGCGCCGACTTGGCCACATAGTCGGTGCCGATGATGCCGCCGGCGCCGCCTTTGTTCTCCACTACCACGGTTTGTCCCAGCCGCTTGCCCAGGCCTTCGGCCAGCGTGCGCGAGAGCGTGTCGGTGAGGCCGCCGGCCGGGTAGGGCACGATCAGGTGCAGGGGCTTGGCGGGATAGCTGGCTTGCGCCTGGGCTGCCAGCGGCAGCAGTGCCGCGCACGCGCAGGCCAGCAGGACGGCCGCCTTCCCGCAGAACGGGCTGCGTATTGTCATGATTTGTCTCCTCGGGCTTTTATAGGATCCGGCGCGCGCTTCGGGCAGAATGCGCGCGCCGGTATCGGGTCAGGCTTGATTGCGGCGGGAAACCACGCGCGGGACCGCGCGTTGTGCAGTTGTGATGTTGTGATGTTGTGACGTTAAGGCGTCAGGCCGGCAGCGCCAGGTAGCCGGCCACCAGCCGGGTCATCTCGCCGGGCAGCCGTTCGTCGTCGAGCGGCAGCGGACCGGCGTCGTTGAGGATGGCATTGACCACGATGCTGAACACGGCTTGCATGGCAAAGCGCACGCGCATCTGCGCCTGCTCCGGCGGCACCGGCATGCGCGGCACCAGCAGCGCCACCATGCGTTCCACCACGTCTTGTCCGCTTTCGCGATGCGGCAGCCACTCTTCCGGGCGGACGGAGGCGTGCTTGAGCGATGCCTTGATCACGCCGCGGTTGGCGTGGCAGCCGAGCACCACGTAGCGCATGATTTTTTCCAGCATCACGTCGGTGGGCACGTCTTCCCAGCGTTCCACGCGCAGGTAGCGCGCCACGGAATCGCTGGTTTCCTGCATCACCAACGCGCGCAGGGATTCGAAGAACGCCTGCTTGTCGCGGAAGCGGCCGTAGAAGGCCCCGACCGACACTTCGCAGGCGGAGGCAATCTGGGCAACCGACACCGCGGAGAAATCCCGCTGTGCGAGCAGCTCGCGGCCGGCGTCCAGCAGAGCCTGCTCGGTCTCGCGCGCGCGGCGCTGGCGCGGTGGCTGCAGGATCGACGGGGTCGCTACTGTCGGGAATGCGGAAGTCCCCTTGGACGGCTTGGCGGGGGACGCGGCAGAGGACGAGAGGGGCATGTTGATTCCGTATGCGAATTCTGATTCGGTTTTATGAACCATATGGTTACCACGGCGTTTCGTCAAGAAACGGTCTACATTTCCAATATGTGGAAATACATTCCGTTCTTTGACACAGAAAATGACGCCGCCCACACTGCGGTGCAAGGAGACAAGATGAACACGCCGGTCGAACAATTCATAGCCGAGCGCAGGAAAGAGGACCCGTCCTTCGGTGGCTTGCTGGCCAAGGGCTTTGCCTTGCTGCGCTGCTTCATCGACGAGTCCCGTCCGCTTGGCAACGGCGAGCTCGCCGAGCGCCTGCAGATGCCGCGCGCCACGGTGTCGCGCATCTGCCGCACGCTGTTCGAGCTGGGCTACCTGGATTGGGACCCCAAGCTCGACAAGTATTTCGTCGGCGCCCAGGTGCTGGCCCTGGGTTATCCCTACCTGGCCGGGCTGCCGGTGCGTCATGTGGCACGCCCGCTGATGCAGGCGCTGGCGGATCGTATCGAAGGCGCCGTGTCGATGGGCGTGGCGCATCGGCTGGACGTGACCTACCTGCAGAGCTGCACGCATCACGAGGGCACGGCGGCGCGCCCCGGCGTGGGCGCGGTGCGCTCGGTGCTGAGCACGGCGATGGGCCGTGCCTTCCTGTGCACGCTTTCCAAGAGCGAGTTCGAGCAACTGATGCAGGCCGCGCGCCACGAGCGCGCCCAGGAGTACGCCGCCTGCTACGACACCATTTGCCACAACGTGGCGCATTACCCCAAGCGTGGCTTTGCCATCAATGAAGGCGACGCCGGCAGCGGCGTGCACGGCGTGGGCGTGTACTCGCGCATCGTCTACCTGAACCGCCCCCTGCTGTTCAACTGCGCGATCGCCGGCTCGCAAATGCGGCGCGGCATGCTGGAAAAGAAGATCGCGCCGCTGCTGATGGAGATGACCCGCACCATCGAATCCATGACGGGCCTGCGGCAATAGCCCGGCAGGCGGAGCAAGGCATGCGAAGCCACACGAAGCGGCACGAAGCCACACACAGCGCCGGCACAGGCGCAAAACTAGACAAGCCATTCAAGGCCATCCGGAGACAACGCCATGCCCGATCTAGATTTCCTGCTGAAACCGCGTTCGGTCGCGGTCATCGGCGCGTCCACGCAGCCCGAGAAGGTGGGCGGCATGCCGATTCGCCTGCTGCGCGAGCTCGGCTACGCCGGGCGCATTTTTCCCGTGCATCCCACCGCCAGCGAGATCCAGGGCTTGCCTGCCTGCGCGACGCTGGCCGCCATTGGCCAGCCCGTCGACCTGGCCATCGTGGCGGTGCCGGCGGTGGCGACGGAATCCGTGATGGCGCAACTGGCGCGAAATGGCACGCGCGCCGCGATCTTCTTCACCTCGGGCTTTGCCGAAGTGGGCGATGAGGGCCTGGCCATGCAAGTGGCGCTGGCCGAGAGCGCGCGCCGCCACGGCGTGGCCCTGCTCGGCCCCAATTGCCTGGGCGTGATGAACCTGCGCGAGCGCATGTTTGCCACGTTCTCGCCGATCCCGCTGACTGGCGTGCCGCCTGCGGGCGACGTGGGGCTGGTCAGCCAGAGCGGCGCGTTCGGCGCCTACGCCTTTGCGCTGGCGCGCGAGGCCGGGCTGGGCCTGAGCCATTGGGTGACCACTGGCAACGAGGCCGGCCTGCAGGTGGCCGATGTGATCGAGTGGATGGCGCAGGACAAAGATACCCGCGTGATCCTGGCTTATATGGAGGGCTGCCGCGATGGCGCGCGCTTGCGCCAGGCGCTGGCCGCCGCGCGTGCCGCCGGCAAGCCGGTGGTGATCACCAAGGTGGGCACCACCGAGGCAGGCGCGCGTTCGGCGCAGTCGCACACGGCCAGCCTGGCAGGAGAAGATGCGGTGTATCAGGCGGTGTTCGATGAGTACGGCGTGCATCGCGCCCATACGATCGAGGACTTCTTCCGCCTTGGCTACACGCTGTCACGCGGGCGCCGGCCGGCGCGCTGGCACAGCCCGAGCGGGTTGATGGCCGATGCGGTGGCGCCGGTGGCCATCGTCACCGTGTCCGGCGGCGTCGGCATCATGATGGCCGATCGCGCCGAAGAGCTTGGCATGCCCATGCCGCCCATGCCCGCGGCAGCCGCCAAGGCGCTGCGTGCGAGCATTCCCTTTGCCAGCACCGCCAACCCGATCGATGTGACGGGGCAGGTGGTGGCCCAGCCCGCCGTGCTGCTCGACGCGATGGCCGGGGTGGCCACCTGCGGCGAGTACGGCAGCGTGGTGGCCTTCCTTGCCGGTGGCGCCAACGCGCCGCGCTTGTGGGAAGAACTGCAGCGCACCATCGGCGCGCTGCATGAGGACAAGCGCGCCGCGCCGCTGCTGCTTTCCGGCGTGGTCGACGACGACAAGCGGGCATGGCTGGAAGCGCATGGCTGCCTGGTGTTCCGCGAACCGGCCCACGCCATCGAGGCCGTGGCCGCGCTGGCCCGCGCGGCAGCATGGGAAGCCGCCGCGAGCGTGCCGGTTGCCGAGGCCGCCGCGCCAGTCGGCGCGCTCCTGCGTGATGTGCCGGACGATGCCAGCGCGCTGTCCGAGTTCGACGCCATGCGACTGCTGGCGGACGCCGGCGTGCCGGTGGCCGTGCACGGACTCGCGCGCGACGCCGATGAAGCCGTGGCGCTGGCGCAGCGCATCGGCTACCCGGTGGCGGTAAAGCTGTGCTCGGCACAGGTGCTGCACAAGAGCGACGCAGGCGGCGTGGCGCTCAACCTGACGGACGACGCCGCGGTGCGCAAGGCCTTTGCCGCGATGCAGGCGGCGCTGGCCCGGGCCGATGCCAGCCTGCCCTTCGAGGGCGTGCTGGTGGCCCGCATGGTGCGCGGCTGGGGCGAGCTGATGGTGGGCGTGCGGCGCGACCCGGTGTTCGGGTTGGTGGTGCTGGCCGGCATCGGCGGCACCGCGGTGGAGATCTTCCGGCAGATGGCCTTTGGCCTGGCGCCGTTGTCGCCCGAGCGCGCCCGCGCCATGCTCGAGCGCAGCCGCGCGGCGGTACTGTTTGCCGGCCATCGCGGCAACCCGGTGCTGCCGCTGGCACAGGCTGCCGACTTGCTGGTGCGTGTGTCGAAGCTGGCCGCGGCACTGGGTCCCCGGCTCGACACGCTGGAGATCAACCCATTCATCATCGGTGCCGATGGCGCAGTGGCGGCGGACGCCGTGATCACCTTGCTGCCAGCGGGCGGATCGGGGGCATGACCGCGATGGCGTAGCAAGCAAGCTTGACCCTGCCGCGCAACCCGATACCGGCACAGACCGGACGCGCGGATGGGGAACCACAACTGGAGACAACCATCATGCATTTGCAAGCTGCAAGGACCGCGCGCGCGCCGGCGGCGGGCGCACTCGCCGCCGCGGTGATGACGGTGCTGACGGCGCTGGCCGCCACACCGGCGCACGCCGCACCACCGCAAGCCACGAAATATCCTGACAAGCCGATCCGCCTGGTGGTGCCCTTTCCGCCGGGCGGCGGCACCGACGTCATCGGGCGGCTGGTGGCCGCCAGGCTGTCGACCGCGCTGGGCGGCACCGTGCTGGTGGAAAACGTGGCGGGCGCCACCGGCACCATCGGCTCGGCCCAGGTGGCGCGCGCCGCGCCGGACGGCTACACACTGTTGCTCGGCATCTCCGCCACGCATGCCATCGCGCCGGCGATCTTCCCCCGGCTGCCCTACGATCCCGTGCGCGATTTTGTGCCGGTGGGCCGGCTGGCCTACGGCGGCAACGTGCTGGTGGCGGGCCCGGCGTTCACGGGCAAGGACCTGCCGGCGCTGATCGCAGCCGCCAGGCGTCCAGGCGCCGACCTCACCTATGGCTCCTGGGGCCCCGGCTCGGGCGGCCACCTGGCCGGCGAGAGCCTCAACGTCATCAGCGGCATCCATCTGCGCCACATTCCCTACAAAGGCGTGAGCCCGATGCTGACCGATGTGATGGGCGGCACGCTGCCGGTGGCCATGTCGGACCTGGCCGGCACCTTGCCGTTGATCCGCAGCGGCAAGGTCCGGGCGCTGGCGGTGACCGGCTCGGAGCGCTCGGTGGCGCTGCCCGATGTGCCCACCTTCGCCGAGTCCGGCGTGCCGTTTCGCATCGACAGCTGGTACGCGCTGTTCGCGCCGGCCCGCACGCCGGCTCCCATCCTCGATCGCCTTGAGCGCGCGGTCGACGCCATCATGGCCGAGCCCGCCATGCAGGCGCAGGCCGCCACGCTGGGCATGCGTTTCACCCCGCAGCCGCGCGCTGTCTTTGCCGCCCAGATGCAGGACGACGTCCGCGCCTGGGCCGCCCTTGTCAAGTCGAGCGGCGCCGCCCTCGAATAACCCGCCAGGAATAACCCGCCAGGAGCCAACGCACATGAACATGAACC